>NZ_LCWN02000095.1:0-6671 GCF_002078205.2 Vulcanisaeta sp. EB80 | reverse complement strand
ACCTGCAGGTGCTCCATAGAACTTGAACTTATAGCAACTCTGTTCCTGGGTTAACGCACTCCTGGTCCAGTGGCAGAGTTCTACCGTGGAGTGGTTGTAGATTCCGTAACCAGCCCTCATGAGCTTAGCCTTAGCCTCATCGCTAATCCTGAGTTTAACCCTACCACCAACCTCGCCAATAACGTGGTACTTCAACTGCTCCTTAATTAATTGAGTAGTACGCTCCATTTACGTCACAATTAAGACCGGTACTTTAAATATAAACTTTTGGTCGAAGTTAAACAACACCGCCTACCCGTCTCCAAAGCCTAACGTACCAATCAGGCAAGCCCAAATCCTCAACCCTAACAGACCTATCAGGCGTGTAGGGCTTAATATCGAGGACCGGCGTGCCATCGAATAGGTCAAGCCCAGAAACCCTAAGGAACCTACCATCCCTACCGACGAGCCTAACCACACTAAGCCCTATCGGGTTTGGCCTATGCGGGGAATCTGTGGCGAAAACACCGACCTCAGGTAACTCACTGGGCTCAACGCCGAACATTGTAAGTCTCCTAGGCCTAACAACAAGCACCCCTCGCTGCTCCCTAATGACGCCATGCAACAGTGATACTAGTATTAGGTGGGAAAAGCCATCAATGCCCCTGAGACCGTCAATATACTCCTCAAAGACCTCAACAACCCCCTCAACCCCTGTTAACGACCTCCTAACAAAATCATCACTATATCCATGCCTAACCACACCAATAGGTCTAAGGAACAGGCCGTTGTCGAAGACCACGAAGTACCTGGATAACTCCATGTAGGACTCATTATCCCTAAGCAATTCCATCACCAAGTCCTTCAATAGCCCCTTCTCCTTGACATCCCTGAGGAACTCCTTGAAGTTCACAGGCTTCCTCCTTAATGCGTCATTATTAATATTATGACTGCTTGTTGATTAGAATTGAAATAAGGAAAAATTTAAAAAGGAAATATGGTAATAGTGTATGATGTCAACAGAAAAAATTGGAAAATTGAAACATAAAATCGCGTTAATTATCACCCTCGCAGCACTAGCCCTAAGTGTGCTGGCGCTCGCCGACGTCATTTACTACTACAGGGGCGTAATAACGGCTCAAGTCTCGCCACCACCAATATCATTCTTCCAGGGACCGAATGGTTATGCACCACCTTACGTCGTAGCTACACCAACATCGACTGGGTTTAACCTGGTGATTCAGATAACGAACGCCTCATATGCATACTACTACGAGGTACTTGGGCTATATGCCTACAGTTGGTGTTGGCTTTATGTAACCAATGTAACCGCAACCCCCGCATTAATAAGTAATTTATGGTTATACATACAAACACCACAAAACCAGACATACTGCATATTGCCGGTGATTTACCAATCAGCACCAATACCGTTACCAATGTCGACCTATCAATCGTGCACGCCGGGTTATTGGAAGACCCACACGACAGTACCACCATGGTCATCGCAATACCCACCAAGCGAGACCTTAAGTTCAGTATTCACTGCAGTAAACACCTACTGCCCAAAATTAAGCAGTTACACCCTACTACAGGCCCTAAGCTTCCCAAGCCAAGGACCGTATAGCAAAAGTGAATACTGCGGTAAGGTTGAGCTACTGCTATTCCAAGCCGTGGCTGCCCTTGAGAACTCATTAACAATGAACTACCCATTAACACCATCCCAGGTAATAACCATGGTGAACAACGCAATAAGTAGCAATAACGTAACTACGGTTACGAACCTACAGAGTTACCTAAACAATTTAAATGAGGAGTGCTCACCTGGAACGGTATACCCATCAATAAGCCCAACGAGTAGTTGTGTGTTACAACCAGGTACTACGTACTATATATCAGTCCTCGTACAACCAATAACGTCACTACAGATTGGACAGAGTGAGAAAATAAGCTTTTACCTGGCATGAAATGTAGTAGGCAACGAATCAATACCATTACCGCCAGTAGGTGGATAGGCATCTTTCAATTTCTATCAAAATTAAAAATATTATTTTTACATCATTATTAAAAATAGGAAATAATGGAAAGAAAAATTTAAAAAGGAGAACACAAGTGATAAAGTTCGGTATGAGGAGCCCTAAGATGAGGAGGTATGCGGTGATAATAGCGATGGCGTTAATGCTAGCAAGCGTGGTAGCACTTGCTGACGTGATATACTACTACAAGGGCGTCATAACAGCCCAAGTCACTACACCGCCGTTAGTATTCTACAGCGAAGGCTTCCCATACACATTAAACAGTTATTTTAGTGGTTACGTAAACTTCACGGCACTATCCACAGGAACAGGGTTCACAGCAAAAATAAATCTAACCAATGCTTACTACGCATACTTCTACCACGCGCTCGGCCTAGTGGTTAATACGCCGGGTTGGTTATACGTAACTAATGTGACGACAAGCGGTAACAATATAATAATTGGTAACATGACAATTATAGTACAGGATCCACACGATAATATAATGTGTATCTTCCAGGTGATCAGCAATGGTCAACCCATAACTAACCCACCCACGGTATGCCCCTTAAGCACCGGACCATACTTCATATCAGTACTAGTCCAACCAGTCAATCCCTTAAGCGCAAGCCTGAGCGAGACCGTGACACTATACTTTGGCTACAACGTTGTAAGCAATGCAACAGTGCCTCTACCGCTGACTTAGTGGTTGATGGGAATTAGGCGGTAAGAGATGACCCCTTTAAAATTATTCATTATTTTTTCATTAATCCTTACGGTAATAGCATTGGTCGTTGTTTACGGCGCTATTCAATACGCCTCAAGCGTTCACCCAGCCACCATGACCGTGGTTCCCTATGTCGATGTTGAGGGCGTTAATGTTACTGGTGGGGGCTTAATAATTAAGTTAGTCGTTGTTAATTCCACGGGTAACTTAACCGTAACGGGCGGTTACGCAGAGATCATCGGGACCGGGCAATCATCGCCGCTGAGGGTTGTTGGTCCATTGACCCTGGAAGGGACCTACACATTGCTGCCTCAGTACGTGAGTATGAGTACGATAGGTATTAGGGGGTTGGTTAGTGGTACGTTCTATGGGGACCCCATGTACATAGGCTTCTACCTGGTCGCGCCAATACATGTCGTTATAAACGTGGGTGTTGGTGATGTAACTTACAGTAATTGCCTGCTGAACTTGACCCTGACATACTCAACACCAATACCAATATTGATAAATGGAGCCACAAACGTTACCCTGGTCGATGATTCTGAGTCGCAGTTTGTATTTTTCATGATTGGTAATTTACCACTACATGTATTGCTAATGCCTGGTGTTAACGCTACAAGTATAATGATTAATGCCGAGGAGTTACCTAATGTGCATGTGTTTCAGTGTTCATTGGTTAGTGGGCATATGTACACGCTTTATTTACCGATAACCGTGACGTACATATACCCAACCACGAATGTGACGGCACAGTTAACGTTATATAGGGTTTTCACTGTTGGTGGTTAATGTGAGGCTTGAGGTCATTATACAATTATTAATTGCCCTGGCATTCGTACTTACCTGGATCTTCGTGCCATTTTGGTCATTGGTCTCTAATATATACGTACAGAAACTAACACCGCTTGGCTTCTCAATAGCCTTCCTTGGTAGTAACTACTTTCTATTTGTACCCAATGCGCTGGCGGCCTTTATCTACGCTATAGTCTCGGCAGTGATACCACTTGTGTGGAGGAGTAGTAGGTATTCGCTGTACCTATCGCTCTTCACACTATCGTTGGCTGCCATGTTGCTTGCAACAGTATTTATATTTCAATCCAGGTACCTGTATTATGGGGGAGACTCGATAATACCTACAGCTACTGGGTATATGTACATAAGGATTCCCTATAGGACATACTTCAATGCTCCGTTGTATTTATTCGCCGTATTATTTGCTGTAACGGCGTTGAACGCAACCACGAGGGCGCGGTGGATAGAGGTTAGGAAACCATCATTGATTGAGGAGGTCTTGACTATGGTTAGGGTTAAGGACCCCATTAGTGCCATCAGGATGGCGTTGGGTAGGTTAGGTATTCAGTATTCCGTTATCAATGATTCATTGGTTATAGGGGACTTGGCAATAATAATGGGCGGTGTTGAGAAAGGGAAACTGAAAGATGTTAAGGAGTACATATTATTCACGGATAAAAACTCCATATATTTTGATGACTCCTCAATAACAGAACTGAGCATTGAGCAGGGAATCCTACTTGCACTAGCAAAAGCCTTAATTAAGGGTAAGCCAGGTAGGATTGAGGTGGTTGAGTATGCGTAGGTCATTGCTTGTCTTCGTAATCATCACCCTACTACTGATACCAACGCTGGTAATCTCCAGCGTAACTTATTACAAGAACGTTAAGATAATAGCCAGCATAACTCAACAACCCATAATACCCGAAAGACCACCCAACGCATCCTACATTAACGGTTTTACCGTAAGCCCAACCGGCGTGAATATTGATGTTTCATTAAATAGTTCGCAGATTAAGTACATTAATAATCAAGGTGTCGTGGATATAACATTGATGGAGTTAAAGGTACTTAAGGAGGGCAGGATAACGTTTAAGCTGAACACGCCGGGATATGTTAACGTAACAATGATGATATACAGTAGTAATGGTTCATTAATTGGAGTATATCCCAACAATGGCGCCATTACGTTGAGCCCCGGCAATTACTTGATTATTGAGGAAGTGAGTTTCCCAGGTATTCCAAGCATTAATAGCACTGATACTAGTTTTAGATTTGAAATAGGCGGTAACTACGTATTTATCGTTAATGGTGTATGGCTAATTTATAGTATCAATGAGTCAATAGAGATTAAGTAAATTAATGCTGTAGTATATTTATACGTTCTACTCTCTTTATTTTAAGTAATATGTTTATAAATGCCCCTTTATTCTTCGAAAAATATTCTATTTTAATTGTAAAACTTAAGACATAGTTTGTTTGGTAATAGAAATGTTTAAATACTAGGAGTAGAAAGTAACCCTAGGATGAGAACTCTGTTCACGATAATGTTCCTGGTGATGATAGCCCTTACAATCATTGTTCTTACTGGCTCAGCTCAACAGTTCAGGCCGAAGTACCTATTTAGGGTCTCGATCACTGTCACAAACGCCTCGTACATATATTACTACCACGTTGCGGAGATTACAGTGTCAAAACCCGAGACGCTGACCCTTGTTAGTGTTGAGTATAGTGGGGAGTTGATTAATAATGCGTGGGTTTATGTGGAGAATCAATGGGGGCAATACGTGGCTATTATGCATGTAATCGCCAATGGAAAGGCATGCAGTAGGGAGCAGACAATAACCCTTGAGCCGGGGAATTACTACATCTCAGTGCTGGTACAACCCAATGCACCAGTTCACTACGGGGAAAACGCGACAATAACCCTGGACTTCCTACCCCTCAATAAATAAAAAGCAGGTCAATGCGGAAAACCATGAGTAATATTGAGTGGCGAGTACGTGAATAAATTAAAGAGGAGGGCCATGAATTTACTGAGGGTAAGCGAGGCCATTGATGATGTGGACTTGGCAATGTTCTTCGTGGATCAGGGGATACAGCTATACGTAAAGGCTGTGCATTACGAAATCTTCGGCGTGAAAATTAGGGGTCACGGGATTAGGGAGTTATTGGGTTTATTATCAAAGGAACTTGAGACGCACGGCTTTATTAATGAAGCTCAATAAATCAGAAGCTTCGTCATTAGTAATAGGGATGTCTTGGTCATGCTTGAGGAGGCCTATATCGAGGCGAGGTATGGCGATGTGAGCTACGGCGCTGATGATTTAAGCAAGGCCATAAATGTGGCTAGGGAGTTGGTGAAGTTGTTGGATGGGGTGGTTAGGAGTGTCAAGTTGGGTTAGGTACCACTTCGAACACTTAAGGAGGTGGCGTGAGTATGCAAGTGCCATAGCAAGGGCTGCTAGGGATTTGGTGCCCAATGCCAGGGTTTACGTAATTGGTGGTGTGGCTGAGGACAGGACTACCGTACTTAGCGACATAGACATACTAATAATTATTCCAGACACGGTGAGTGCTAACAGGAGGAGACTTTATGTCGATATTATGGTCAGGGCAATGGATCTGTATGGGCTTCCCTGGGACGCCCCAGTGGAGTTGCACATAGTCGGTGAGGGTGAGGCGAGGGATTACCTTGAGCATTCAAGGCGTGCGATAGAAATAGAATAGGTACATAACCTTTAACTACCACGAGAGTTTGTAGAAATCAATGCAGTATGGGTACTTCGAGCAATTCGGTGAGGGGACTGCTAGGATGTATAGGTTCATAGAGGTCGCCCTCCAATGGGTCTACTCATTGACGGCTAATACCATTAAGGGCATCGTTGATAGCCCAGCCAAGGTGCTCGAGATAGGTCCTGGCACGGGTGTCTTAGCCAATAAGCTCAGTAAACTTGGTTATTACGTGGTTGGTGTAGATGTTAGTTTGGCGATGCTAAGGAGGGCGCAGGGTAGGTTTTGGAGACCTGACTTCGTGAATGGGAGTAGCTGGGCTTTACCGATTGGTTATAGGAGGTTTGATGCCGCGGTGGCTGTCTTCACACTCCATCATTGGGGTGACCATGACCTATCCATGAGTAATGTCGTGAAATCCCTAA
>NZ_LCWN02000094.1:0-6714 GCF_002078205.2 Vulcanisaeta sp. EB80 | reverse complement strand
GTGAAGAAGGGTACAGAAAGTGAGGCAATCGCTTATGAGGACTTCCTAGACATGACAATAAGCCAGGTAGTAATATGGGCTGGTCAGAACCATGAACCGTCAGAGAGACCTTATGAGATTATCACAACGGAGCCTTACATAATGGGCAGCCACGCTACAGAGTGCGGTGCATGGGCCAGTGGTCCTGAGGACTTATCGCCAAAGAAGATCGAGGGCCTGCCTGACGACAGGAGGTATCAGTATTACTGGGGATACAACAGGATGACCACACTCGACGGCTTATTCTGTGCTGGTGATGCGTGCGGTGCAAATCCGCATAAGTTCAGCAGTGGTTCGTTCACGGAGGGTAGGCTTGCCGCGAAGTCTGCCGTGCTTTACTTAATGGATCATAGTGATGAGAAGGTGGAGGTTGATAAGGCCCAGGTGGATTCCCTAGTGAGTAGGTTAGTCGAACCACTGGAGCGTTGGGAGAGGGGTAGGTATGATGTGGTAACTGGGCCAAGCTACATGCACCCGGTGGATCCGAACAAGATGTATTGGAAGCAGGGCTTGTTTAGGCTCCAGAAGATCATGGATGAGTATGCTGGCGGTTGGTCCACCATGTACGTAACCAACGAGTGGATGCTCAACAGGGGATTGGAACTACTTCAATTCCTTAAGGAGGACTTCGTAAAGTACGCCGCAGCCCAGGACTGGCATGAGTTAATGAGGATTTGGGAGCTTTGGCACAGGATACTCGCTGCCGAAGCCGTTATTAGGCACATGCTGTTTAGGAAGGAAACGAGGTGGCCCGGTTATTATGTTAGGGCGGATTATCCAGCGCTTGACGATGATAATTGGCACGTATTCGTAAACTCAAGATATGACGCAAAGACTGGGCAGTGGGAGTTGTGGAAAGTGCCTGTGATACACATAATTGCATTTCCATGATTTAATACAAATTCCTATTAAAATCAATTTGGAATATATTTCGTTTTATTCATAATTATTTAAAATAATTTAATTATTTTCTTGATAATTGTGAAATAAAGTTTATAAATACGTAGAACTAACATCAAGGTGATAGCTATGAGTCTCAAGGTATACATGCCCCCACCACACGGTGGTAAGTTGGTGGATGCCGTGATTAGGGATAGGGATAAGGCAGTGAATATGGCTGCTGGTGCCGTGGCTTACGATATCAAGCCCACGAGGAGTATTGTTGATGGTAGTCCTATTAGGAATGTCTATAGGGAGATAATGTCGATAACATATGGCTTCTTCAGTCCACTCGACAGATTCATGACGAGGAATGAGGTTGAGAGCGTACTTAAGGAGAGGAGGCTCCTTGATGGTTGGTTGTTCCCATTCCCAATAATATTTGATATTCCTGAGGAGGATCTTAGGAAGTTGGGTGTTAAGGAGGGCGATAGGTTACTGCTGAGGCTTAAGGGGCAGCCCTTCGCCATACTAGACATAGAGGAAGTTTGGAAGTTCGACCCAAAGGACCTTGCAGACAGGACCTTCGGAACGCCGGAGAAAAACCCTGAGGTCGTTAAGAGGAGGTTCGACGAGAAGCACCCAGGTTGGTTGATCTATAGAAGCATGACAGGAGTTGCCTTGGCGGGTAAGGTCTATGTGGTAAATGAGCCCATATTCAAGGATCCATACACCAGGTTCTGGTACCCACCAGCCAAGTCCCGTGAGGAGATCCAGAGGAGGGGCTGGAGAACCGTGATTGCCCACCAAACAAGGAATGTACCGCACACAGGCCATGAGCACCTTATGAAAAATGCAGCATACTTGGGCGATATCGAGCCATGTCATGGAATCCTTGTGAATGCAATAATTGGCGCCAAGAGACTTGGGGATTTTGTGGATGAGGCCATACTTGAGGGTCACGAGGCAGTTAATAAGTATGGTTACATAAGTCCGAAGAGGCACATCGTCACAATGACATTGTGGGACATGAGGTATGGGAACCCACTGGAATCTCTGCTGCACGGCATAATTAGGCAGAACATGGGTTGTACGCACCACATGTTCGGTAGGGATCACGCAGCTGTCGGTGATTACTACGACCCATACGCAACCCAAATACTTTGGGAGAAGGGGATACCGAGCTTCGGCCTATCCGCCCCACCATATGACCTGGATAAGGGGCTTAAGATAAGGCCCGTCAATATCAAGGAGTTCTGGTACTGCCCCAAGTGTGGTGAAATTGCCTACAGCGATACGTGCGCCCACACCGACGTTGCCCAGAGGTTTAGTGGCAGCTTCATAAGGGGGTTAATCGCGGAGGGTATCGAACCACCGCCAATAATATTTAGGCCTGAGGTTTATAGGGTGATTGTTAAGTGGTGGCGTGTTTATGGCTACCCATTCGTGAATAAGAAATACCTTGAGTTAAAGGAGAGGGAGTTGGAGGTTGATCTTCCTAAAATGGAAGTTCCTACCAAGAGGTGATGGTCATGCCCTACAAGATGGCAGTTATCCTAGATAGGGCAAGGCTTGATAGGATTAGGGGCACGCAATTGGAGAAAATGGTTAAGGATCTATATGGCGGTTACCTGAAGGTTTTGGAGCTTGATGTGCCTGATGATGTGGCACAGAGGATTCTTAAGGAGTTTCCAAGGGCTAGGATTGATGCTAGGGGCTTTATTGAGGAGACTCCTGTGGTGTTTAAGAGGGAGTTATTTGAGGTTATTGCTCAGTTAAGGAGTGTTGGTAGGGAGGTTTTTGAGGAGCTGTTGAAGCCTGAGAGGTTGAGTAAGATTAAGGAGTTGGCCGCTAAAGAGGAGGAGTATTTACCGCCACCTGCATTGCCTGAGGAGAAGAAGTGATTTTATGCCATAACGACTCTTTCTTAAAAATTAGGGGTAATAGTTATGTTTCATAGATCCGAGGAGTTGATGAGAATTATTAAGAACGAATTAACAAACCAAGGTATCGCTCCTAGCGATGATATTCTCGAGAGGATTAGGGTTTGCATTGACGAATTAAAAAGAAGAAATATACCTCCAGATAGGTTTCGTGATATTGCTAGGATAATAGCCCAGGTAATTGCTGAGAAACCGTACGGACAAATACCCAGTAGTGGGCTTGAGGGTTTTCTATCAATGATTAGTTCATGCAGACTAATTGGTTACCAACTGCGTAGGAACGAATCAATCTACTGCCCAATAATGGTCCCTGCAGGTTTCACAGCCATCTCCATGATCGGCGTCTCATCAACGCCTGGCAACATATCCCTCTTCATAAAGAGGATTGGTGAGCCCATAGATAAAAATGCCTATTATGCCGAGGATATCATCCTGGTTGGCTACTTCGATACAAACACAGCCACCTGGAACCAGAGACTAAGCCCCGGTCTATACCTAGTCGAGGTACATAATTACTACAACGAAGATGTCAATGTCTCTGTGGATGTGGTGACGTGTATAATCAGCGACTAATTGCTTTACGACATTATTTAGGAAAATATAAACTATTGTATTCTATGCATTTTATGCACTAAATCAAGTGTTTTTTTATTCAGTTGAATATACATGGCTTTGATGAAATCCCTTGCGCTAAATCCGGTATTGGTTGATGATGAGTTAAGGTTGAGATTAAGACGTATTATTCATGTTGAGGTTGATGATTCAATGATTGATTTGTTGGCTTACATAGTTCTTCACGAACCAATAACACTGTATAGGATTTCTAAAAATACGAAGTATGCGATATCCACGGTATATAAGAAGGCAAAGAGGATGATGTACTACGGGTTAATAAGACCGTACGCATACGATGTTGAGGATTGTGACCGTGAGAAAACAATTTATGAGACCACAGTTACGGGCTTACTTCTCTGCTTGGCCTATAAATGTGTTGATGATGAGGTGGTATTAAATAGACTATGCCATAAATGGCAGATGAGAAGTTATTGCTGCCAGAGACTACTTAAGACGTTGTATGTACTACCTGCGCTCCTTGAGATTGATTCCAATAACATGAGGGTCATTGAGGAACCAAGGGCTTTAATGGTTATGATACTCAATAATGCGGAAAAACTAAGAGGGTTAGTGAATGAGAACTTATTTAGGGAGACTATAAACACTGCCACGCACTACCTAGTGAGTAGATTATTCCTAGATGGTCAAATCGTCACAAAATCTTCATTATTATTAGGTAACGAGAAATTCGTAGTTAATGTAAGCCTTGATGGCGATGTCTACGTATACATGTGTAAACTATGCAGCAAACAATGCACCGCCACCAACTTAGCGATAAATAGCCAATGTACCCTTTTACATGAGATTAAAAAGATTGTGTGGGGCACATTACATTAAGATTGCGCAATTAACACATGGTGTTTCACATGCAATGTGAAATAACTATTAGAATAATCGTGCCCTAGAATTATTGTGAGTGATCATAATGCCTATTTACGTAGTTGGCGCCGGTCCATGGGATCCGGAGCTTATTACCCTAAAGGCTATTAAGATCCTAAGAAACGCCGATATTGTTTATTACGGCTCATTGGTTAACGAGGAAATAATAAAAATGTATGCACCGAGGGCTCAGAAAATATACATGGGGCATGTCCGCGGTGAGGATCATAATAAGTTCGTTAAGCAAGCCCTAGAGCTGGCTAGGGAGGGTTTGAACGTGGTTTTTCTAAAGAATGGTGACCCGGCAATATTTGGTAGGGGCATTGAAATATGTAAGGAGGCGATCTCTAATGGAATACCCTGTGAGGTGGTTCCAGGGGTTAGTAGTTTCACAGCAGCTGTTGCTAAATACTTAATTGATTTAAAGGGGGTTGTGGCTCTCATGGCTTATCCAGACATTGACTACAATATTAGTGCTGATACCAAGGTCATCTTCATGGGTACTAAAATCATTAATGAGTTAATTACTAAGTTAAGAAATGATGAGGAGGCCGTAATAGTGAGTAGGTTGACGTATCCTGATGAGGAGGTGGTCACCCTAAGTAAGGACCACGACCCTAACATCGATGTCAAACCACCAGCGCTAGTAATCATTAGGCGCCGTGGTGGGTATGAAGGTGGTGAGTGAGAAACCGCGATTGATTATTGCGTCGTATAAGGGTAAGGCGGGTAAGACGACCGCTACGTTAGCAATAGCCATGGCATTAATTAAGGCTGGTTATAAGGTGTCCATGTTTAAGGTGGGCCCCGACTTCATAGACCCCAGTTATCACACAGCCTTAACTGGTGAACCAAGTAGGAACCTGGACTATATATTGATGGGTAGTGAAGGTATTATTAGGAGACTTTATAGGTACTCAAGGGACTCAAACATAGCGGTCATTGAGGGGGTTTCGGGTCTCTATGATAGTGTTGATGGGATTACCGAGGATGGCAGCACAGCCCAGGTTGCCAAGTTGTTGAGGGCCCCTGTTATACTCGTTATTAATGGTGAGAGGATTAATAGGACGGTTAGGGCATTAATAAGGGGGTTGAGGGATTTCGATCCTGAGGTCAAGATAATGGGTGCTGTACTCACTAACATTAATCAGAGGCAGGTTGATAAGTTAGCTAGGGCAGTGGAGGATGAGGGTCTTGAATTCGTGGGTTTCATACCGAGGAACGATGATATTGAAGAATTAATGCAGTATAGGCATTTGGGTCTTGTTCATGCCCAGGAGATGGATAGGGCTAGGATAATCTCGGTAATTAATGAAGTCTCTAAATACATTGATGTCAATAAATTGGTGAGTATAGCTAAGGAAAGCGAACCAATTGCTTTTGAGCAGGATAACGTAGATTCAGATAATACGTATTCAAGGAGCATTAAGATCGGTGTTGTCCTAGGTAGGGCATTCACATTCTATTATCCCGAGACCATAGAGAAGGCCCAGGAAATTGGTTATGTTAAATTCCTAGATCCCGAGATCGATCAGGAAATTGGTAACCTAGACCTGGTAATTATTGGCGGCGGCTTTCCCGAGATTTATGGGCAATACCTAGAGAAGAACAGGGCCTTTAGGAGCGATTTGAGGCGATTCATTGATAGAGGTGGTTACGTCTATGCGGAATGCGGTGGTTTGATGTATCTAACGAGCTCGATAGTGTATAATAATGAGGAGTACGAGATGGTGGGCGCCATAGACGCTGTCACTATAATGCATAGGAAACCCGTGTGGTATGGCTACGCTACGGCTAAGATCATAAGGAACACACCAATAGGTGATTCAGGGACTATATTGAAGGGTCACGAGTTTCACTACTCATCGATAATACTCAGGGGTAGGTACGAAATGGCAATTAGGTACGAGAGGGGCGCCGGCATCAATGGGTTGGACGGAATCCTGGTAAACAACGCCTACGCACATTACTTGCACATCCATCCGGAGACGTATGACGTATTAAGCCACATATTGAGTTATATGCATAGAAATGGAAATTAATAATGATCTGCCTTTATTGGCGTGATGCACTTAAAAAGCCCTTTATGTAATGAGTATATTGTTTTAAATATCCTCGGCTTTATAGTTAAAACGCTATGGCAACTCTCGACATAGATGATGAGGAAATTAAGGAGCTCGTTGATAAACTACACTCAGTGGAGGTCGCCGTGGAGGGTACGGAAATCATGGTCCACTTTAGCGATAGGGAGCAGGAAACTGCCATGTTCATTAAAAGGGTATTGGGATACCCAGGCATAGCAGCCATATACGGTCCACGCGGTGCAGGTAAAACTACGCTTCTAAAGCTACTAGTTGAG
>NZ_LCWN02000093.1:0-6861 GCF_002078205.2 Vulcanisaeta sp. EB80 | reverse complement strand
TGAGCATACACATGAAATACCTAGTCGAGTGCCTAAGGAAACCCGAGTACTACAACCATGAAGTCGAAATCCACGACCCAGGATTCTACGCCCTAGCAATAAACGACGACCCAGAGGGAGACCTGAGGAGGTACATCGAGTGGGGTGAGGGGCAGGGAGTGCCCGCACTAAAGTTCGGGAGGCACTGGTATAGGCACGTGTGGAGGCAGTTGCAATCCAAGAGACCCTACGGGCACATCTTCATACACGATAAGCTGGACCTGGATAGGCATAGGGTGCTTGCGAACTACAGCGAAAAACCACTATGTGCCTCAAAGGACTTCTACATAGTAAGAACAAAAAACCCACTAATAGCCGCCTGGTACAACTCAAACCTAATGAGACTATTCCTGAAGGTGTTCAGCAGAAGAATCTCAGAAAAATGGACCAGGTTCCTGGAGGAGGACTACCTCGCAATACCAATACCCACAGAAACAACGGAGAAAACAGACCTCAAGAACATAGACAAAACCATAGAAAATTACCTATGCAAAGACGAAAAATGCAGAAACATCCTGAGAGACCTAACCAAGACCCTCGGAGAAGGCTAAGATGATGAAAATCAACGAGACTTAAGCTGATGAAGGCTTATAAGGGCAGGATAAACAATGTATTTAGTAATGTATTTAGTGACCTCATATTTCAAACAACCCAGACCCTAGAGCAAGGGCGGATGCAGAATCGCACCTAGAACTCGCATCGAGATATCTTGAGGAGAGCGAGGCCCTAATCGATAGGGATCCCGTTCAAGCCAGCGAGAAGCTGTACAAGGCAGCCGAAGAAGTCGTTAAGGCCCTCACCATGCACCTCAACGTCAGTGAAGTCCTAAATACCGTTGATAACAGGGGTAGATGGACCGTCACGGAGCTTGAGAAGGCTGTCAGGGTAATAGCTAGGAAGATTGGGGATTGGTTCGTAGACGCGTGGGACGCAGCGAACTACCTACACGTGTGGGGATTCCACGAAGCAAAACTCGAGCCCGACGATATAAGGATTAGGCTACCACACATAGAGGGGATGGTCTCGGAGGCGCAAAAGCTCGTTAAAGGATGATTGGGACAGCGCTTCTCTCGTGGCAATTACCCTAACCCTCAGGTTCACACCCATGACCCTCTCAGGCATCCTCCTCATCATCGCGGCTATTGCCCCATAGATAAGAATGCATGAGGATGCGAATGTGAGATGGAACACAGAATAAAACCTAGAGGAATAGTGTGACTCAGTAAGCCACCCAACCCCCAGGACTATCGCAAACCCAGAACTACGCCATGAAGCCTTAATAAATATTTTAAATAAATATTAACCGCCCAATCCTTAAACACCGAAAACAAAGAACTCTCGCCTTAACGTTCGTAACGGTAGACGCCGTGGGTGCTATCTATTTCTTTTGTATGAGGGGGCACCAGCGCGCGCATAAACCCACGAAAAAATAACCTATATAGATGCCACAAAGAAAAATATAGGTGAAAACAACGAAAAGCCTGCACATAAAACCCACGCACTATATAATCGAGAAAAAACACAAAAAACACCCCCAAACCATAAAGCCAAACACAAGAGAGACTTCAACATAAAGCTTCGATACCCTAATTACCCCATTAAACCAACCCACCACACCAACCACCCACAATCAAATCACAACGCAAAGGCCAACGGGAGAAAACCTAAAAAACATAGGTACAATACACAACCCGCCGCCGTAGCTCAGCCAGGTAGAGCGTCGCCTTGGTAAGGCGAAAGTCCCGGGTTCAAATCCCGGCGGCGGCTTTCATTCTCATTTTATGGTTGTGGTTTGTGGGGCCGCTTGGGTGAGGACCTCGATCGCGTGCTTCCTCTTTATGTCGTTCATGCCTCTGTACTTGGTCATGTCGTAGAGCTTCTCGAATTCTCCCTGGCTGAGCTCTCCATTCTCATTCACTAGGATTAAATCTGCCCTCAACCTTCTCAGTGGATGTGTCATGAACGGCACTATCTCACCCAATACGCTCACAGCGTCGTTTCCGTTGAGTCTCATATTCATGTACCCGTGCTCCTCATTCCTCGTAATTAGAGCTGTAACACCGAAATACTGTTGAAGTATCTCACCGAGTATGTTCACTTCATAAATATCGTTCACTCCGAACGTGATGTTAAATATTGCCACACCACCGTAGTAATTAACACTTCCATCGCCGTCTGTTGCGGCGGCTAGGGCCTTCCTTAGGTCCACCTTACCGAGTCTCCTCAACATTGAGATTGCCTCGGCTTTATCCAGCGGCCATGGCCAGGAAGTCCTGGGTATCCTGATTAAGTATTCGGTGCCTATTTTGGTTTTTGATTTTCTATTCATGTTGATATTTGGAGTTTGTATTTGTTTTAGTATCGTTACAAAGTGTATGGCGCTGATAGTGTTTGTCGTGTTCAGGCGCAGATATAGGGTGTGTCTTTTGGTTTTGATCACCATGTCCGTTATGTACCACCCGAGCCATCTTGTGTCGTTTAGTTCCTTTGCCGTTAGTGCGTTTAGCCATTGGCATGGGTCTACGCTGTACTCTCTAAAGGCATCCACGTCAACACCCACAAATTTCCACATCTTCTCACACATGAATCTCTCGCTCCAGCCAAAGTCGTGTCTCAACATCTCCTCTATACTATCAATCACTTCACTCATGCGTAGACCTAGCCTCCATCTATCCTCTCGTGATTGTGGTAGCCTAGTCATCATATTTTGTTGTGCCGTCTGATCACCCATCAAGACGTACCTCCCCAACCACTTATTCAACATCCTCGTGTTCGTATTGAATACGCTCCTGAACCAGTTTCTCGATACGCCAAGCTCGACCATGAGCTTTGTCAATAACTCACGCCTCAATTCATCATTACCCCTCAGCCATAGTTTATGAACGATCTCTTTAACACCATAAGCAATCTCCTTACTAGCCAACCTACCATCATGGCACTTATCCTTCACTAGCTCCTCGAGAATCCCCATTACGCAACCCACGTCATTTTTGCTCAGACACTCCATCGCTTGGTTCATCAACTCACTACATGTTTCTATCCTCCTCACCCGGGCGGGATTAGGTGGGGAGGTTTCGTTGCTTGGTTCCAGGTCCTCCTTTCTATCCATCAGGCCTTTGCCCTTGTTAGGCGGCCCGTTGATGATTTTAAACCCACCCACGGTCGAGGCAACGAAGCACTCAGTGCGGTGCATGGTTAAAACACCCGTGGTTCCTGAGCTCATCCATGAAGATCCTAGCGGCTTCACTGCATAGCTTTGATTCCATGCATTCACCATAGACAAAACGCCACAACCCACAGTCACTTCCCTTATACGTCAACAACCACCCAAGCGGCCAAACCACCCACAATCACAACAAATAGCTCTCACGATGATTAATAAGGCACTACGAACATAAGGACGATTGCGGTTTGGGCTTGGTTTTTGATTGGCAGGTTGTGGTGGTGTTTTAGGTTTTCTTCTGTGGGTTCATTAGTTCTGTGCCGAAGCCTAGGGCCCATAGTAGGTTTGGGTACACTATCATTCGTTCCATCCCGCCTGGCCCTAGTCCTAGGTATGTCCCTGTTATTGTCCCTGTTATGAGCAGTGCTAGGGCGATTAGGCCCATTGTCCCCAGTACTGGCCAGAGCACCCTGCCTGGGCCTCTTGAGATCCTTGCTGCTGGGTATGAAGAGATTGAGGCGAAGAAGAATGCTATTAATGCGAATATTACGTGAATTTGGTACACTGTCTCGGGGAATATACCAACACCCACTGCCCCTATTCCCGTGAGCGCTATTGTTGTTGCCAGTGCCTTGCTTAGTTGTGGATATAGTGCTGAGGCTATTATTAGGAGGAGCCCCATTACTATTATTGAGGAATTGAATATGATTGCCGTGCGTCCAACACCTAGGTCGCTTATGTAATTCATGGATACACTATAGCCTGGGTACAACGCCTCAGCCACTAGCATTGCCAGTAGGAATTCTATTACACCAATGATTCCGAGCAGCCCTGCAATGTTTACCCTATCCACGTGGGTATGCTCATGGTGAATACTTTTAAGGCGTGTGGTTATTTAGTCTATGTATATTATTTGTATATTATTAACGTTTATTAAGGGGTTGGCGTCGTTATGGTTGGTCGTTTGGGGTGCGTGGGATACCGTATGTGCCGACCAGTGAGGAGTTGTGGAATGGCGTTGTTGGTGTTTACTTTAGCCTGCAGTCTAGGAGCCCTAGTGTTGAGCCTGGTGTTGATAGGTTGAGGAGGCTCGAGTTGAGGAGGGTTAGGGAGGCTAGGAAGTACTTATTCGATGCGCTTAGTGGTGTTGCCATGGGTATGCCGTTTTTAGATTCCCTGCATCCGTTCTATAGGGAGTTGATTGAGTTGATGATCGATAGGGCGACCTACAAGCACTCCCTGGCCAAGGTTGGGCATGCCACGAAGGCTGTGGCTTCGATTTATAGGGATGCTGTTATGGCCATTAGGTCCGCGACCACAAACATGGACATAATCAAGGCACGCAGGAATTTCCTGGCTAGGGTTAAGGACCTGGTCACGGATTTAAAACCCGAGTTGGATTTCCTTAAGGCTGCGGCTGTTAAGCTTGAGGGATTGCCCGACATAGACCCTGGCCTGTTCACCATAGTTGTTGCCGGTATGCCCAATGTTGGTAAGAGTAGTTTCGTTAGGTGTGTTAGTAGTAGTAAGCCTAAGGTTGCTGAGTACCCATTCACCACGAGGGAGTTGCATGTGGGCCACTTCACGGTTCTCAATGACGTTAAGGTCCAGGTGATAGATACGCCTGGCCTCCTCGATAGGCCGTTGAGCGAGCGTAATAGGATTGAGCTTCAGGCGATACTAGCCCTTAGGCATCTGGCCAGTGTGATTGTTTTCATAATTGACCCAACACACCACAGCGGTTATCCTCTGGGCGAGCAGGTTGATTTGTTGAGGGAGGTTAGGTCTAGTTTCAACTCGCCAACAATAGTCCTAATAAATAAGATAGATATAGCATCTGACACCGAGGTGAGCGCGGCTCTGGATAATGTAAAGCTCATCGATAACTCCCTACCCATCTTTAGGGTCTCGACGATTAACTGTGGTGGTTGTAGGGATGTTATTGACCATATCGTGGATAATCACGTGATACCAAGGATCAAGGAGGCGTTGAGGCAAAGATCAAAGTTATAAGTGCCTTAGGTGCTCGGTAGGCGATGCAGATAGCAATTGCAGCCCATAGTAGCCCTGTTGATGCTAGGGTTGAGGCCATGGCTAGGGACTTCCTAAAGGAGCTTCATTCCCAATGTCCTACATCGACACTACTGCTCGGCGGTTATTGGGGTTTCATGAAGTCCATAGTTGATGAGGCTTTGAGGCTTGGTTTTAGGGTTGTGGTTGTACTACCCATTGAGAGGTACGATGTTGAGTTGCCCAGTGGTGTTGTTAGGATTGATAGTGGTTGTGAGTTTCGTTGTAGGTCTGTAATAATGGTTAGGTCTAGTGATGTACTTGTATCCCTGGGTGGTGGTGCAGGTACGATTATTGAGGCGTTGCTTGCATACGCGATGGGTAAGCCCGCCTATGTATTAACAGGAACTAACCTGAGTAGTGATAATTTACCTAAGGCCTTCCCTGAGTACGTTGATGATAGGAGGGTTGTTAGGATTAGGTATTTCGATGATCCTGTGAAGCTCGCCCAGGAGATTTGTAAGGAGAGAGTTACTGGCGTTAAGGCAATGTTCGGTTAATGCGGATAAGGGTTTAAAAGCTTGGGTTATCACTCATGGCGATGTCATCATTATTAGATAAGGTTAAACCAATGAGTATTGGGCAGGAGAGACTAATAAATGCACTTAAGGATTCAAGGAACGAGATAGTCGGTGTCTTCGGCCCAACCGGTACAGGTAAGAGCCTAATATCGTGCACCTACGGAATATCCTCAGTACTGGCTGGCGTATATAAGAGGTTCATAATAGCGAGGCCCGTGGTTGACGTAAGCACTGGTAAACCATTAACGCCTGAGGAGCTTGGTGACCTGTATTATAGAATTGCATCCGCATACCTTGAGGATATACTTGAGGGTCTCATGGATAGGGAGGAGATAATGAAGTTGCTGCAGGGTGGTAAGGTCATCGTGACTGATGTGTCGTACCTTAGGGGTAGGACGTTCGATGACGCGCTCATATTCCTAGACGATGCCCAGAGCACACAGCCTGAGAATGCGGCTGAGATCCTTATGAGGATAGGTAGGAACTCACGCCTAATAATAGCTGGCGACCCAGTGCTCCAGAGACCGCTTGGTGTGGAGAAGGATGGCGCCACATTGCTCAGGGAGGTTTTGCTTAATGAGGAGGATGCTGTGGTCGTAGACCTAGGATTGAAGGACATAGTTAGACCAGGCGCTAAACGGGGTGTTAAGGTTTCCTTTGAGTTGAGGATGAGGAAGAGGGAATTGAGCAACACAGAGAGGCAGTTGCTTGATTTAATAAGGGTGCATGCGCCCGATTCCGATGTGGTTACGGTCATCGAGTTTAAGCAGGAGAAGGAGAGCCTTGGCATTAAGGGTGAGGGTGTGCCTGATGCATTGATAGTTGCGAAGGAGGGGCACCTGGGTAGGGTTGTGGGGAAGGGTGGTGAGAGGATTAAGGCTATCGAGGGCGAGAGCAACCTGAGGGTTAGGACGGTAGAAATGAACCTAAACTTCAAAGAATGGATAAGGGCTCTTCACCCCGTTGGTTGGATTGGCAAGCACATAATCGATGTCGACTTCGCAGGTCCTGAACTCATGGTTACTGTTAGGAAGAGTGCCTTCGGCGCCTTTGTTGGCCAGAAGGGTG
>NZ_LCWN02000092.1:0-6872 GCF_002078205.2 Vulcanisaeta sp. EB80 | reverse complement strand
GCCGGAGGGATGCTTTTCATCGGCCCGCGTAATCCGCGGGTCTCGAGCATTTCCTCAATTTTACTTAAAACCGGTGATTAATAAGTCCTGCGTTTCATGGAGTACACCTTATTAATGCTTGATTTGATGTGATTCTTGATGATTGTCTTGGTTACTGGCGTTAGTTCATCGCCGGGCTATAAGATAGCTGTTAAATTATTGGGTAGGTACCAGGTGGTTGGTACGTACAATGAGCATAGGGTCGAAATACCCAGTGCCGAGTTGGTCAGGGTTGATTTAACGAAGAACCCGGCCGAACTAATCCGTAACTATAAACCTGACGTTCTAGTTCACGTGGCAGCCATAGGTAATGTGGACCAATGCGAGGAGCAACCCGACCTCTGCTATAGGGTTAACGTCGTAGCCTCGAGGGAGCTAATTGCCAATGCCTATAGGGTTGGGGCCACCATCTACTACCTATCCACGGACTACGTGTTTGATGGCGAGAGGGGGTTATACACGGAGGATGATGTGCCGAGACCCGTTAATTACTACGGCTTAACGAAACTGCTCGCTGAGGAAATCGCCAGGGCCTTTGGCGGTGCGATCATTAGGGTTGCCTGGATCTACGGCGCAGGCCCTGGCAGGGCAAATTTCGGCAAGACCGTGGTTGATAAGTTGAGGAGGGGTGAGGAGGTTAGGGCAATAACCGATCAGTGGTCGGCACCAACCCTGAACACCATAATCGGTGAGGCATTTGCAAAACTGATCGATAGCAAATTCACGGGAACACTACACGTCGTTGGGCCACGAATGAGCAGATACGAGTTCGCAAAGGCCATAGCCAGGTACTTTGGGTACAATGAGGACCTCGTAAAGCCAATAAGGCTCGCTGACGTGAATTACAGGGCCAGAAGACCGAGGGATAGTAGCCTAAGTAACAGGCGAGCAATAGAACTACTGGGAATACCATTAAATGACATAAACTACGCATTATCAATATTCAAGAAAGAACTCGAAGAAACAACATGAAATCCCAACAATCATCAAGAAAAACACCTCCACAAAACCATTAAGCCAACATATATGGCAGTGGCGGAGTTTCGATATCTTTACGGTGAAACAATGTACAGAAACAAGCAACTCAACGACAAATCATATGACTAGGTTCTCACATGGATAATCCTGCAACCAACATTAATAGGGAAAGGCATAAATAACGGTGAAGACAATTACCACAAGCCGGGGTGGCCGAGCTAGGTCCAAGGCGCGGGACTCGAGGTGAATAGGTAAATAACAAGACATCCCGTCCCCGCAAGGGGGCCCGGGTTCAAATCCCGGCCCCGGCACTATGAATTTCATTGTTTCGGCTGTAATTTTTCATGTGTAGGATAAGTTTTTAGTTAATGTGTTCCTGTTTTTGCTGTATGTCGTGTGGTGTTTACCTGGATAGGAGGGTTTTTGCTGTTGGTGAGCCTATCTACATTACGTTGGTTAATTTGGGTAATTCTTCTTTGTATGTTGGTTCTTGGGGTATTGTTGATGAGTTTGGTAAGACAATTTACCTTATTGAGCCTCCTCAAATCATGATTAATCCCAGCTCCTCCTTTGTTGTTGTTTGGTTTCAGTTTGATAATGATGGTAGGCAGGTTGGTAGGGGTAGGTTTAGGGTTGTGTGGCGTCCGTTGATTGGTGGTAATGTCCTTGAGTGCTTTAGTGATTTCTTTGAGATACTGTGATTATGACCTTATCCTTGCTATAACGTATCTGGAAATTATTAGGTAGGCTACTGTGAATATTACGAGGGCTGTGAATGGGTCTATTATTGGTATGGAGGCCTCGATTATTAGATAATATAGGACTGCTGTTATTAATAGTGCTGTTGTGAGTATTGCGAGTGTGTGTTTAATCATCATGTTCAATTCCCTATCGATCTCCACATTATCAAAGCCCTTTGTCCTAAACTCCCTTGCGTACTTATTGTACGATCTATATAGGTAGGATAGTGTGAGTGAGTATTCTGATGCGAGTACTGACGCGTTGAATAGTCCTGGGTTCTGCAGTGCAATGAGGGTTATGTGCATCACATAGGGTAGGTAACCCTGGGATGCAACGGATATGATTAGTGAGGTTATTAACGAGAGCCAGGATTCATAATGAGGACTATTGACAGCAACACCTACTAAACCAACTACAATGAGTACTGTTATGATTAAGAAACCTAATGATTGATACCCTAACATTACTAATATGAGAAATGGCACTATCGGCAGTACAATTAGTACTGGTTGTATAAATCTCATCATAACCATCTACCTATGTATGCGGATACCCTAGACATCACCAGACCAATACCCTCACACGCCGGATCCCAGGTTATGACCTTAACGTTCTTAGGCAATATAGCGTACAACCTATTCCTATCCCTAACGAACCAGTGGGTGCAGGGTGGGTTTTGTATTAAATTTCTCATTAGTATCGTGTCAGGTATTACATCTATTACAAGAATCCTCACCGGCAATTCCCTGATAAGCCCACCCAACCTATTTACATTATCCCTAGTTAGATTCGTTATGATCACTACGACAGGTTTAGTCTCCTGCACAATACGCAGCAACACTTGATCAACCACATAACCTTTTATGGGCAATGCCTTAATCACCATGAGGACCCTTAATAACCTTTGATATTGGTCCATACCCGAGCTCGGCATCACCCGCGGACCCATGGGCATGACCCACAGACCCACGTTATAACCGTACCTAAGCAATACCCTACTTAACGATAAAGTCAATGATATGCCATACTCAAGTGGGTTCTCCTCGACTGTTCCATGCCTCATCCACCAACCAGTGTCCATTATAATTATGGCTGTTCTAAGACCCTCCCTCTCATACTCATTAACCATTAGCCTACCTTCAGGGTTCCTTGCCGTTGCCTTCCAATTGATGAGTTTATACGGATCACCAGTTACGTAATTCCTAACAGACCTGAACTCGGTTGAGTAAGGACCTAACCTGGAGGGTGGGTATTTGGGTATTCCCTGCCTAGGCTTCGCGAGACCCAAGACCCTCCTCACAATCTTCACCCTAGGTAGCACTTGGATTGAGCTGTCCGTCTTTACCGAGCCCTTGATTGGTTCATGAATGCCAAGACCGTGGTAAAACACGTACTCGATAGAATCAAGGCTATAGTAACCCCTCTTGACAGCCCTTAGGGTGTAATTAAACTCCCTACTGACCTTTCCGAAGCCCTTAAATACAACGTGTACGTTCGTGCCCTTAACGAGATTGAACCCCTCCGCCATCGATGAACCAGGGATTGGCGGTGCCCTAATCATCAGTAGTCCGAACCCGCCATCCACATTCACGGTAAGCCTTACTTCTAGTTCGTCTCCAACGTACATAACATCCTTATCCACATGTAGTGTGATCATCACCCTGGGTCTTTCACTAAGCCCCAATGCCATTGTTATGACAATCAATGGGAAGATTATGGTTAGTATGTACCACTTTGATGTTGTTAGTACAGCAATTACTGCCATGAATATTGGTACCGCGGTGAGTATCACCACCATCCTTATTGAATCCTTCATTAACAATCACTTCGGCACAGGCAATTTACCCAAGTACTCTCTAACCACATCCTCACCGTTAACGCCTTCAAGTGAAACCTCGGGTTTGAGGACAACCCTATGCCCAAGCACCTCGACTGCGACGCTCTTTATATCATCAGGTATAACGTAATCCCTACCCTCAAGCACAGCCATGGCCCTACCCATACTCATTAACGTAATTAAACCCCTGGGACTAGGACCAGCCAGGACCCTTGGGTCCCTCCTTATTGCGTTGAAACTAGTTATGTACTTCATAACATCCTCACTTACAATTACACTAGATTCTATGAAGTCCCTAATCATTAACAACTCATCGCCGTTCAATATAGTCCTTACCTGCGCCGTTGGATCATCACTACGCCAGGAAACCCTCCTCCTGAGCAACTCAACCTCATCCTTAGGATAACCAAGCCTTATCCTTATCATGAACCTATCCAGCTGTGCCTCGGGTAATGGGTAAGTACCCTCAAGCTCTATTGGGTTCTCAGTGGCAATGACTATGAACGGTCTCGGTAACTTTATTGTTTCACCCTCAATCGTTACCTGGCCCTCCTGCATTGCCTCGAGAAGTGCGGACTGAACCTTTGGTGGAGCCCTATTAATCTCGTCGGCAAGTACGAAGTTCGCGAATATTGGACCAAGGACCAATTCGAATGAACCCTTATCCTGCCTCCAAACCTTGGTGCCAACTATGTCACTGGGTAGTAGATCTGGCGTGAACTGTATCCTACTGTACCTAAGCCCTAGTACCCTGGCTAGGATCTTCGATAGGAAAGTCTTGCCCACACCGGGTACGTCCTCTATGAGTACGTGACCACCCACCAGTATTGCTGCCAGTATTTTCTCGATAGCGTCCTCATCACCAACAAAGAACCTCGTAACCTCATCAACCACAGCCCTAACCCTCCCGGTCACGTAATCAATGCCCAACTTGTTACTCATTACCTACCACCCCTTACCAACCCTCATTATTAGTGTTTCCACCACCATATAATTGCTTGAATAATTCATTCACCAGATTCGCCCTATCCCTAATCTCCATCTCAATCAACTTTCTACTCACCCTACCCCTACCCTTAACGATACTCGAGTAGTTAATTAATTTATCAAGCCTCGCCATTATCTCCTCATAATCCAACCCATCCTTAGTAAGCTCATGGGTTAAGTACATTATTATTTTGTCCTTCTTTCCATGAGCCACAAAGTCGCTTATTGCTTCCTCAAGTCTCGCGTACTCAGGCGACGCGACAACCCTGATCTCACGTTTATGAGCTTCGTAAACTTCATCCTCGATAACCTCAACATTACCCAGCCCACTAATTAGTAGTTTGTATCCAGCATAGGTTATTGCTATTGAGGCTATTATTACGAACGCGATTAGCACGTAAATATTCCACTGGGCTGGTTTAGGTATCGATAACACAACATAGAACAAACCTATACCAAACACGGCTGCGGCCAGAGATCTTGAACTCGTGAGAAACCTGTTAATGTCAATATCAACCGCTCCTGTTAAGGCGGTTAATGATGCTAATACTAGGTATATTATCGAGACTAGGGCGAAGGGGTAAAACAGTGGTTTGTATACTGCTCCGAATAGGTAACCAAGACCTAGGGCTATCAGGAGGTAGGCTATGTACCTCAATGATTGTGATACGTCATGCCTCGTAGATGCATATTGATTAGATGATCTGATTAGTAAGGCGCCTATGATAACTAGAGCTAGGAAGTTCATTAGGTAACTAATAATTGTTAAGTGGTAAATCGTGACCAGCATGCTTGATATTGCATCAATGAGTAGGTATATGAATAATGATGGGGCTAACGTACCCCTTACGAAGCCAGATAACTGCGGATTACGCCCCCTCAATAAATCACTAATCAATAATAGGGTTACGAGTACCAACGATGGGACTGCCACTACGAGTATTACGTATATGCCAAACGGCATGGGCATAAGCAATAGGGCTGTCGTAATTAATACCACGTAGGCTATTACATACCCCGTAAAGCTGGTGATCTCATGCGTCTTCACAAACAATCACCCTAGCATTCCCAAAAACCCTGCCCAGGGTTCTCAGGAATTCCTCATACCTGACTCTATCGATCTTTCGAAGCCCATACTTAACCTCCTCGAACATTCGGATTAGATCTCTTACATCAGCGTAATTACCCACGATTAAGCCCTCATCGGTTAATTTCTTAGCGATCTCTCTCACGGTTAATGGGTTGTCGATTCCGTAATTATTAATGTTCAATTTAATGTGCTTAACAACATCCTCGTCATAATCCACAGCTCTTATGAATAAAGTCTCGGCTTGCTTGTCAGATTCTATTTTAATCCCGTAACAGCCTGGTTTGGTCATGATTAGTGAGGAGTTCTCAATCTTACCAGAACCTATCACACTTACCGAGTATTCGTTCTTAACCGACATGGGTAATGGCTCACCAAAGCTCCAAATCAATGGTAAATCCCTGGGTATACCAAGATCCACAAGATTGCTGCCTCCCCAACCTTTCAATTCTCTAATCACCTCACCAGGAAGTAGATTAATACCACCCACCAATGCCCTAGAAACCTCCTTATCAGCAACCTTCCTACTAACTCGAACCGCGGGTTGTGTGCGCTGATCGCTAGAACCATACCCACCGGCCTTACTAATGATACTCCTCCTCACGATCATTAATGAGCCTATGCCCATGATTATAACCACGGAGACCAACAACAATATAATGAGAATTGGCGATATCCTTAGAGGCACAACCACCGTATGGTTTTGAGCTCCCATACCTCCGACACCACCCTGTAAACCTATTGATCCGGAACCTCCACTTAACGTAGTACCCTGGGTCCTTGGTGGGCTCGTTGGTATGTAATTGGCAATGCTGATGGGCATGTTTGGTATTATAATTGGTAATGGAACCAGGGGCACGTAGACTTCTGAGGCCTCTGTTATATTCGCGTGCTGCGGTATTGTGATGTTTATTGGGGGTAGCGCAAATGGTGGCTGTAATGTACCTACACGTATTATTGGTAAATGCGCCCCCGAAGATGAACTTTCTTGATTAGCCTTTATTAATGTGCCAATTGATGATGCTAATAACCATATGATCACCAATCCAATTATTAGTAATACTACAACGGCTCTATCCACAGTGTGTTTAAGATGTAATCGCTTAAATACCTTAGTTAGAGATTCAGTTCTTGCTTTTCAGCGTTGGTAAGTACATTATTTAATCCAGGAAACAGTAATGCCGTACCTACACCAATCAAGGC
>NZ_LCWN02000091.1:0-6984 GCF_002078205.2 Vulcanisaeta sp. EB80 | reverse complement strand
CTATGTGGTAGTAATGCGCATCGTCTATACGTTAGTTAGTATGGGCGTAGCCCTTTATGGTGCTTACCTGTTGAGGAGGGGTGTTGAGGGTATTGGTAGGTACTATAACAATCCTGACTTGATTAGTATGGCTAGGCTTCAGTTTGTGGCGTGGATTATCGTGGCAGCAATGCCAATATCATACCATTATTATAACTATGTTAGCTATATTACCGGAGCAGCCGTGGTTATCGGCCTAATACTTATTGGATTAAGCATGAGGAAGATAACCGAGACCCTCTATGAATTAACTGGCATAGATAACTTCGATGTTGCTGAGGATGAGTGGAAGTGGACTGCGTACTTGGCGATTGTTTTCGTGGGTTTCGTGGCCGTACCATTCGCAACGTACAACACGCGAAAAGGGTTTAATAAGATGGTAAGGTGGGTGGCTGAGCAGGGTGCCGTACCATGAGGTGGGTGTTAGTAATAATGGCAGTGGCCCTATCCATAGCCCTGGTGGTGCATGCCCAAACCTTGATTCAACCTCTACCACCTGGTACCTATGCGGTGCTGATGAACGAGAGCCTCGTGACCCCTGGTTATATCGTGATCATAAGTGCTGACCCCCACACATTCAATGTGGCGGTGTTTACACAGCAGAACTTCAACCTGTGGTGGAACCAGTCGCAGGCGGAACCGGCTATTTATCACGGAACAATAATACGAGGCTCTGTTCTCGCCATACCTGCGCCAGCTGGTAACTACGTTATTGCCATATACCCAGTACCAGGTTCAAATTATTACGTGGAGGTATACGTATTTAATGATTCCGACTTACCCATTGGTATTGCCTCATTCCCAACCAGTCCGATAGTTACGAATGAGTTGATGGGTTACTTCGACATTGGTAGTATTATGGCGTATAATCCAAGTGGCCGCTCACAATTTGGTGTCTGGAATAGTGGTGCCTCTCTCCAGTTGAATGCTGTGGTTGTTGTTGAGTTGGTTAATGGGCAATATCAATACTACTGGGTTCAGGATGTTGTTCAGTTTGTTAAGGGCAGTAACGAGTTTTATGTCGTGGATAATGTCTGGAACTATACATCGCCTACACCCACCCTCTCTAATCAATCCATTGTGGGTAATGGTGCAGTTTACAACTCGAGCGGTGGGCTTTACTACGGTTACGCAACATCATCCAGCACCTACTCCCCACCCCTGGGTGGTTACCTAATAATGAATGCATACGCCAGCGGTGGTGTTGTTCATGTTGATTTCGGCTATGTGATAATTAGGAATGGTGGCTATGAATGGCCGACTGTGATTTGGTTCGACAATGTAACCATAATGCCATCGACACCGGCAACAAATGCCTACTTCGAGGTTGGGGCACAATTGACCGGTGGTGGGTGGCCCATGGATGCTGAGTTCGTTTTTGCTGGGTACGGGAATGGCGAGTGGACTATGTTTAATCAATTGAGTGCTAATTTATCAATGCTTTACTGGAACGGTAGTGGCTGGGAAGTCTTACCCACGCTTTATGATTTTGGTTTTGACACGGAGGAGTCGGCGGTAACTAACATAAACGTTACAGTGAGTAGTAACAACCTAGTCGCAGTAACCCTGGGCACCTTTAAGCCTGGGTTTATCGCTACCCAATTGCCCACGCCCATCCTGCCCATGACCTATGTTAGTTACACGAATCCAGTCACTGGGTATAGCTTCTCATATTACGTAACTCAGCCAACGATGATCAACATACCCTCCGTGGTTTACATAAGCAATAACACGAGATACGTCCTTGAGGGATACTATCTCAATAGCCAGTGGTTTTACGGCACAACAATAACTATCACGCCAAACAAAAACTGGTTCATGGCATACGACATATCACCCCAATACCAACTACAATACCTAGTGTCTGTGGCTTCACCACTACCAGTTTACTTTAATGGACTTAAGGTCACCAACTACTCCACCTGGATTAATGCAAGCTCAGCAGTTACGATTATCGCTAAATCCCAGGTGCTCAGCAACGGCACCATGCTCACGCCAGGCATAATGAACGAGACCATTGTGGTGAACCAACCAACAACACTCACTATAAACTGGACAACCAAGTACCTGGTCTCCATCACGTCCACAAAGCCCATATACATCAACGGACAACCCACCACCAACTACACAGCCTGGGTAAACAAAGGCACAACCATAGCCGTAATTGCACCAGCATACAGCCAGTACGCAGGACTAGTGCTTTACCAACCAAACACCACCGCAGTAGCAATCACCGCCAACAAACCAATAACCCTAACAATAACGTACACACCAAACTACACGAGACTCTACATCGTAACCGCAGTACCAGTGGTGGCACTCATCATAACCACAATAACACTTAGGAGAAAGCGCCATAGGTAAGCGAATTTCCACCCTTATTAATTGCTAATATCCATAATACTTAGAGCCTCGCGAAACAGCCTGAAACAATTCAGGGCTAAGAGAGCTTACCCGAGAATGGGACCCAAACCCAACAGCAGGTTAATAATGACCAGAGGCAGCGGGATGAGGGGGATGTTTGGCAGTCACCATTGTAATATTTCAAGTACGTTCTGTTCTCTATTATAAAAATACCTATTTGTCCTTGAGGATTTTACCCTTAAGTTAATACTAATACCTTGGTATTTGATTTTACTTAACTGTTAGTTTCCTGGCTTCGCGCTCTGTCTCCCTTAGCATGACTATATCGCCAACCCTGACCGGGCCCTTAATATTCCTCGTTATCACCCTACCCCTATCCCTGCCCTCCAGTATCCTGACCCTCACGGTATTAACCTCACCAGCAATGCCTGTCCTACCGAGTATTTGAACAACCAGTGCCGCCACCGCATCCTCGTAGGGGCTAAACCTTTCAGCCTTGGTCTCGCCCTCGCTCACTTAGATTCACCCTTCCTAGCGGCTCTTTTGGCTGGTGCCTTCTCGGCTGGTGGTGCGGCCTGTGGTTGTGGCAGTTGTATTGGGTTTAATCCCATCTTTACCCTAACATCATTCAACTGCCTAACTAAATTCTCCAACTCAGCCGATGCCTGCCCTGGATCGATAATTACGGCTGAGGCTGCCGACGTGTTCTGGAGACCAGCCGCCTTACCAAGCCTCTCCTTACTGGGTACGTAGATGTAAGGCACGCCCTTCTCCTCGCAGAGTATTGGTAGGTGGGCAACTATCTCTGGTGGATCAACATCCTCCGCAATAAGCACTAGCTTGGCTAGGCCCCTCTCAACTGCCTTTGTGACCTCGTTGGTGCCCTTCCTTATCCTACCTGTTTCCCTAGCTGCCGATAGAACCTCGTATGCCTTCTCAGCTAGATCCTGCGGTACCGCGAATCTCACGTAGAAGGGCTTTCCCTGCGGTGGGTTGGCATAGAACGTCTTTGGATCCACAGTTACTGACGCCATACTCGACTACTACCGTGAATTTAGCATTTATAAGCATTTTTCATTACGGTGATGATGGCGTAAGGTTACTTCGAGGCTATATGCAGCGTGCTCCTCGTCGCCTTCAATCCAGGCTCGCCGTGCTGAACTATCTTATTAGTTATTGCGAACTCGCCGAGGTAGTGGCCCACGTGCCATGGACTTATGGTTACTGGTAGGTACGTTATACCGTTGTAGACGGATATCGTTAAACCAACCATCTCGGGCAGTATTATCATGTCCCTGGCGTGGGTCTTAATGGTTACCTTCTTACCCTCGGCCATCAACTTCCTGGCCCTCCTAATCTTCTCAAGCAACCTCCTGTGCTCAGGCTTCAAACCCCTCATCAAGCTCCTCCTTTGCCTTGCAGGTAATAGCTTTATGAAGTCCTCCATCGACATCTTCGAGATCTCCTCGAATGTATAACCCCTGTACCTAAATCCCTTCCACTCCTCCTGTGGTATCACGGCGGCCATTAACCAACCCTTCCTACCAGCCTCCGCACCAGCCTCTTCCTCCTTAACCGCAGCCGCAGGTGCCGCAGCTGGCTTTTCCGCCGCCTTCTCCGCGGCCTTCTCTGCAGCCTTGCCTGCTGCCTTAGCCGCAGCCTTGGCTCCAGCCTTCTCCTCAGGTTTCTTCGACATCCACGAAACCATAGGTGGGGCACTTTATAATTTTTACTAAAATGATGCGGTGCCATGGCTTGGAATGCACATTTTATGTAGGTAAAACAGTTAGGTAGGCAAGTAAATATTTATATATTGATGAAGTATATAGTGGTTATATGGTTGGGGAGCCTAGGGTCCTTTGGAGCCCTAGTTCGAGTGTGATTAGGGATTCAAACATCCTGAGGTTTGTGAATTGGTTGCGTGAATTCTATGGGCTTAATTTCGAGGTGTCGATAGATAATCCCAGGGAGAATGTTAAGAATTACGATGCGCTTTGGAGGTGGTCTGTGGATAACCTCGAGACCTTCTGGGAGACTGTTTGGCGGTACTTCAACGTCACCTCACACACGCCCTACACGAAGGTTCTCGAACCAGCCAAGATGCCTGGTGCCCGTTGGTTCGTTGGATCCAGGCTGAATTATGCCGAGCATGTTTTTAGGGCTGCCCGTTGGGGTGAGGAGGCTGTTGTCTATGTTAGGGAGGATGGAGTTAGGAGGAGCCTTACCTGGGATCAAATGGCGAGGGAGATCGCCTCATTGGCTAATTGGCTTAGGAGTGTTGGTGTTGGTAGGGGTGATAGGGTGGCGGCCTACGTGAGCCAAATCCCCGAGGCTATCGTTGCCCTATTGGCCACGGTGAGCATAGGCGCCATTTGGGTTGGGGTTGGTGCTGAATTGGCCCCTAGGGCTGCTATTGATAGGTTCAACATACTTAAGCCTAGGGTGTTGGTTGCGGTTGATGGTTACCCATACAGGGGTAGGGTCTTTGATAAGTACGGTGATGTTAGGCAAATAGTGGATTCGGTAGAGAGTATCGAGAGGGTTGTGATTGTGCCGAACATGAGGGATTCGGTGGAGTTGAGGATTAACAAGCCTGTGCATGATTGGAGGGATGTAACCAGCGCGAGGGGCTTGGGCTTAAGCTTCGAACCCATGGAGTTCAACGAACCCCTCTGGGTATTGTTCACATCGGGAACCACCGGGATACCGAAGCCTGTGGTTCACAGCCACGGTGGTGTCCTCCTAGAAGCCTACAAGGTTGGTTTGCACATGGATTATAAACCGAGTGATAAGTTCACTTGGTACACGACACCGTCCTGGATGATGTGGAACTTCACCGTGGACGCCCTACTCTTCGGAACCACAATACTGTTCTACGATGGTGACCCCACGTTTAGGAACTTCGAACCCTACTGGGAGATTACTGAGAAGGAGAGCTTAACAATACTCGGGCTTAGTGCACCATACATACACGCCGCGATGAAGTCCACGATAGAGCCAGGCAGGCAGTTCAACCTGAAGACCCTCAGGGAGATAGGCTCGACAGCGGCGCCACTATCGCCCCAGGGCTTTGAGTGGGTTTACACCAGGGTTAAGGAGGATGTTTGGTTGGCGCCGATCAGTGGTGGGACTGATGTGGTTTCCGCGTTCGTTGGGGGCTGCCCAATACTGCCTGTTTGGGAGGGTGAGATGCAGTGTAGGTGGTTGGGCGCGGCCGTGAATGTGTATGATGAGGAGGGTAGGCCCGTGGTTAATGAGGTTGGTGAACTTGTTCTCGAGAAGCCAATGCCTTCAATGCCAATATACTTCTGGAACGACCCAGACTACAGGTGGTACATGGAGAGCTACTTCAATGTGTTCCCAGGCGTTTGGAGGCATGGGGATTGGGCATTAATAACGGATAGGGGTACGGTGGTTATAACGGGGCGCTCAGACTCCACAATAAAGAGGAAGGGTATTAGGATTGGCACGCTGGACATATACAAGGTCGTCGAGTCCCTACCGGAGGTTCAGGGAAGCCTTGCCATAGAGGTTAAGGGGAAGCTCGTGCTCCTCGTCGCGTTGAGACCAGGTCTACAATTAACGGATGAGTTGAGGAGGAGGATAAACGATGCACTCAGGACTCAACTTGGTCCCTACTTCATAGCCGACTACATAATCCAGGTGCCGGACATACCAATGACTAGGAATTACAAGAAGCTTGAGGTGCCAATAAAGAAGGTTTTGATGGGCTGGCCCGTGGATAAGGCCGTTAACATAAACGCGGTGCTAAACCCAGACGCCTTCTACGCAACCCTAGAGGCACTGAAACCATACATGGAGGAGTTAATGAAGGAATAAGTGAACCTTAGGTTTAATTTTCATCCCTAAAACCCGATTCCAATGGACCCTAAACTGCGCAGGGTTTACTCGAGGTGTGTGGTTGAGGTTTCCAGGGGATTACTGCCTGACCTAGTCAATGGGTACTATGATTACCTAATCATTGACCTGGCAAGCATAACCTACGGCGTTAATGACCCAAGGTCCTTCCTAGTGAATATGCGGTTGGCGATTGACTACGGCTACCTGGAGCCCAGGGTATTATTCGTGCTTGATTACTCAAAGCCCGAACACAGGGGCGTCGCTGGGTCAAGGATCAAGTGGCTTAGGGACTTGGGCCTTGAGTACGTCCTTGCTGATAATGAGCCGGCAGAGGTGAGAGCGGCAAGGCTTTGTTTGGAGAGGCCTAGGTGTATAGTCCTCAGTAGGGACTACGACCCACTGACCATTATCAATGAGATGCTACAACCAATAAAGGTGAGCGAGAGGGCGTGGGTCTTAAGGAAGATAGCGATAAACAGGGACTGCCTAGCCAAGCACGGTATTCCATAGGAACCGATCAGAGCTATGAAGTAATTATTTCGGAGCCAACTCCCTAGAGTCCCCATAAGCCACTTCACTTAAAAGCCATGCAAGGTAGTGAGGCGGCGCAATGAATAGGTGCGGTAATGAATTAATGGAATTACTAAATTTGATGAGGGCTATTGAAGCATTAAGCCCGTACTGGACCCTACTGGGCATGCACGTAGACTCCGTCGGTCG
>NZ_LCWN02000090.1:0-7002 GCF_002078205.2 Vulcanisaeta sp. EB80 | reverse complement strand
TATTTATCGTGATTTTGAATTGATTAATTTGCTGTTTACCATTATACCTTTAACGTCTTTATGTCTGGGAAGTCATCCTCGAAGTACTCATGCTCGCCTTTAACGCCCTTATTTCTCTTTTCACGCTCAATTCCCCTAAGCTCAACACGCCTAATCTTACCGCTTATGGTCTTTGGCAGCTCTGGTACGAACTCTATGACCCTAGGCCTCTTGTATGGGGCTACGTTCAACCTAATAAACTTGAATACGTCGTGCGCCAAGTCCCTACTTGGTGTGTAACCTGGTTTGAGCACTATGTATGCCTTTGGTACGAAGCCCCTTATTGGATCAGGACTTGGCACCACAGCCGCCTCCGCAACAGCTGGGTGCTTTAGCAAGTCGCTCTCAAGCTCGAATGGGCTTATCCTATAGTCGCTTGATTTGAATACATCATCTGCACGACCAACGAAGTACAAGTAACCCTCATCATCCATGAAGGCAACATCGCCAGTGAAGTAGAGACCTAGTCTAAAGACTTCCTTATTCTTATTCTCATCGTCATAACCAACCATTAGACCGAGGGGTCTAGGACTTGTCCTAACTGCTATGTGTCCATCCCTGTTAACGCCCACGGGATTTCCATCCTCATCCACGAGAACTATTTCATAACCAGGCGCTGGCTTACCCATAGAGCCAGGCTTTATCTTCATGCCTGGGAAGTTCCCAACCATGAGTGTAGTCTCAGTCTGACCGTATCCATCGCGTATGTACTTACCCGTTGCCTTATACACGCGCTCAATAACCTCTGGGTTTAACGGCTCACCGGCGCTAACAAAGCTCTTTATCTTGTCAAGGTTGTACTTGGTTAGATCCTCGAGTATTATCATCCTCCAGACAGTCGGCGGTGCGCATAGTGTGTCCACTCCGTAGTTCTCCAGGACCTTGAGATGGTTCGCTGCACTAAACCTGCCGCTATAGTCGTAAACAACTGTTGTCGCCCCCGCATTGAAGGCCGCGAAAAATGTTGACCAGGCCCACTTAGCCCATCCTGGGCTTGATATGTTCATGTGCCTATAACCTGGCTTGGCGCCAACCCAATACATTGTTGTTAGGTGCCCAATTGGGTAGCTAGAGTGGGTGTGCATGGCCATCTTTGGCTTCGCCGTTGTACCTGAGGTGAAGTAAACGAGCAGCAATTCATCCGTCCTCGTCCTAACACCCTGGAAATTCTCGGACTTACCACTCACCAACTCGTAATAATCCAACCAACCAGGGCCCTGCTTACCAAGCGATATGAAGTACTTGACGCCTAGCTTCTCAAGCCTATCCCTAATTTGGTTAACCCTATTGACAACCTCTGGATCAATAATCACAGCCTTGAAATGAGCCCTCGATGCCCTATCCTCTATATCCGATGGTATCAGTAACGTCGTTGCGGGGGATATAACGGCGCCTATCTTCATGAGCGCTAGGAATGACTCAAAGAGCTCAGGCCTATTGTTTAGCATTACCATGACAACATCACCACGCCCAACACCCAAATCAATTAATGCATTCGCCAACCTATTAGACCGAGCCCTGAGTTCGCCATAACTAATTACCTTAGAGTCGCCGGACTTGAGTAATTCATCGTTTATGTAGACGAGCGCTGGGTTTGTGGAATTCTCGGCTAAGTACTTGTCGAAGTAGTCAATGGCCCAATTAAACTCACCAGGGGGTGGCCATTTGAAGTTTGCCCTAGCCTCCTCATAACTACCAGCCTTTAGTAGTACATCCCTCTGCCTGAGAAACTCATCAATAACCTTTGTGCTTAGACCCATGATTATTTAGTGCTTTAGCGAATTAAAAGTTTTACCTTAAGCAGCATTAGATAGTGTATGAGTGCGGTATTGCGTATATTAATCTATACTTTAATCGTCAGCTCGTCTCTTCCCAAATCACCTATTCATCCATCTCATCGACCCCTCATCACCAGTAAGTAAGAGGTGGTGGTTGCTTAAAAATTAATTTCGTGCCTTCACATTCCAATGATTGACGCAATAATTATGCCTGCTATGACGACTATGAAGCCCATTATTGCCCTAAGGTTTAATCTCTCCCTAAGCTTAATTATGGCGAGTACTTCCGTAATTACTGGCGATAGGGCTGTTATTAATGTTGGCACCGCAATACCTGCATAATCAACGGATAGCACGTAGAGAGGCCCACCGATACCATAACTAATGAGTCCCGCCAGGAAAACCCTACCGCTAAGTTTTACCCTTATCCCTTCAACGACTGCCTTAACTATTAAAGCGCCCGCCATGAGTATTATACCTCTTATGAGTATTATACCCCAGGGGTTTGTATACTCATAGACCTTGTAAAGCGCTAGAAATGAGAAAGCATAGAGCACCGCTGAGAGAATGGCCATGACGTAACCATAGAGTTTACCCCTACCTGAACCCATCAGTAGGTAAAGCCCCAGCACTATCAGTGCCGCGGGTCCTATATAGACCAGGTACGATGGGCTAACAATAAGGAGTAACAGCGGTAGCAGCACAACGTATGAGTAGGAGATAACGTTTGCTATACCCACGTCGGCGTACCTAAGTGATATCAGGAACACGTACGTACCAAAGACAGGACCTAGAACCGCAAATAATGAACCGTAGACCCATGCAAACCCGTTCAGTGGGGGCTTGAGTATGGCTAAGGGTATTGATAATACGAAGGCACCCAGGGAGTTTGATACCAAGTCATCCAATGCGCTATCCGTGGCGCCGATCCTGTAGAGTATTGGCGATACTGCCCAGGCCACCGATGCTGCCAATGACAAAATAATACCAAGTATGTAATACGACATCACGACCAACAAAACCCCTGTAATTAATAGTATTTAAAACGTACGCTTCGAAAACCCTTTATGCGCCACATTTAAAGGATTAGGGGTTAGCATATAGGAGTGCCAGGAAGAATTGTTTACCTGATCATCGGGATAGTATTATTAGTAATAGGTGCATCGATATTGATATTATCGATTATCCAAAAACCGCAGACAATACAATTCCCAACAAACACATCATCACCAGCCTACCTACTACTCAGCAACTGGAGGAACCTGAGCATCTACATATCCACGGGATACCCAATACCAAAACCAGTATTGAACGGTGAGGAATCAAAACCGCCATCAATACTCCAGGTGTTTTATGGTAAATACGGGCTATTGAAAATGAACATAACAATAACCAATACTGGCAATACCAAATCAGCCTACCTCACGCTAAACAATACGGTGATCATCAACGAGGAGAACGGATCCACAACAATAATCCTACCACCAAACTACACGTCAATATCCATAATCCAGAGGTCAATCACAAATACCAGCATAGACATATTCGTACCCAGCACCTATGGTTATGTCGTAGTTAATAGCGATTATGTAGTATTTACGAGCCCATTATTAATGAGCGTTTATTCAAATACAAGCCTATCATTGAGAGGGGTGGGTGGTTGGCATGTAATTAGTGCTGGTGGTAATGGTACGTATTACCTGGTAATCACCCTAGGCTCCACTAAGGCGATGCCCATTGATTACCTAATCTACATAAATAATCACGAAGTCACCCAGTGGTTAAGTATGGCTAAGAAGCCGAGGTTAAACGGTGCACTACTTAATGAGTACTACCTAAGCCTATTACTGCTTATGGATGATCAAAACCCCGTCACCGGCGAGTTCGTAGCATCCCCAGAGCCTGTTTATTTCTACTCATGGGTTAGGGACTCATCATTTGCTGCAATGGCATTACAGGAGGCTGGTTATTATGGGTATGCGATGAAGTACTGGTTGTGGATGTGCAGCGCCCAGAACTCAAGCGGTACCTGGTACACACGTTATAACTTCTGGAGTGGATCGCCGGATACCACCTTCGGCATACCCGAATACGACAGTATTGGACTATTCCAACTGGGTGTTTGGCAATTCTATGAATACACCCATAATAAGTCATTCCTTATGACCGTTTTGCCATGCATCAACAAATCATTGATGTGGGAGCAAGGCGCAATCATTAGTAATGGTGGTTTAATACCAAGGGACTTAAGTATTTGGGAGGATAATTATGCATACAATTTCTGGACACAGGCAATAGATGACCTTGGCCTATACGCGTCAGCGAATATATACAGAGCCCTAGGGCTAAACTACACGTGGATACTTAGGTTAGCCAATGAATTAAATGAGACTATACAAAGCCACTTCTACTCGAAGGGCTTCTACTCGCAGGCGTTGATGGAAACAACACTTTATACGAGCAGTGGTTCAGAAACAATTTATGAACCAAATGGCATACCAGACTCCTCAGTTATCCTGCCCATAGCGCTTGGTTGGATAAACCCACATAGTGGGCGGGCTATTAATACCGTGAATAAGGTAGTGAAGGTATTACTTGTTAACGGTGGATTGGCAAGGTTTCCGGGTGATGATTACCATTACGATTACGCCCTCTACGATAGCACGGCACCAGACCCACCGTGGGTAATAACAACGCTATTCCTGGCCATGTACTATGAGGATGTTGGTAACTCCACAGGTGCCCTGCAATTATTGAGTTGGTGCGTTGAGCATTCGCAACATGGCCTATTGCCTGAGGCGGTGGATCCTAGGCTTGGCTATCCGCTACCAACAACATCACCATTGACTTGGTCCGCTGCCATGTATGTTATGGCGGCAATTAATTACAAGCCTAAGCAGGGGTTTGTTTTAACGATAATTATGTTATTGGCTGTGGTTGTGATTATGTTGTCAATAATAATGTTTGTGGTGTACGGTAGATTAAACAAGCCTTATGCTCTCTCCGTTACTCATGAAGACGGTGGGTATCTTTAACTGAAGCTCTAGCGTGAGTGCTAGGTTCATTATCTTGGCGGGTTCCCCGTGAACTAGCATTATCTTGTGGGGTTTGGGCTCCATATTCCTCACATAATTAATCAACTGCCTCCTATCGCTATGCCCTGAAAAGCCGGGTATTGACTCAACCTTCATCTTAATATCGAGCGTAACCCTATCGGAGTAATACCTAACCGTTAATTTCCTCTCACCCTGCTGTATCCTCCTACCCACGGTATTCTCCGCCTGGTAAGATACGAAAATAAGCATGTTCCTCTCATCCTCAGCAGCATGCACGAAGTAGTCCATTATTGGACCACCATTGAGCATACCGTGCGGTGCAAGTATGACTGCCGGTGGACCCTGGAGTATCTCCATGACCTGCTCCTTACGCTTCTCCGGATCCCTAGCCCTCTCTATGGGCTTAACGTACTCGCTTAGGAATGGGTTGACGCCATCGTATATCATCTCCCTAAGGGTCCTGTTCAGGTAGTCCGGAAACATTAAGTGCACATTCAGCGTCTCCAGGACCATACCATCCACGTATATCGGCACCTTGGGCAACTGCTTATTATTAATGGCTTCATTAAGCACCAACAGTACCTCCTGAGCTCTACCCGTACTAAAGACCGGGATCAAAACCTTACCCTCATGCTCCACCGCATGCCTAACGAGCTCCACAAGCCTCTGCTCACTCTCCTGCCTTGGTGATTGAACATCCTCCTTACCACCGTAGGTACTCTCCATAATCAACAACTCAGCCCTCTTGAACCTATTATGGGCTGGATTCAATAACCTGGTTGGGCCGTACTTCATATCGCCTGTGTATATTATGTTGTATAGTCCATTACCAATATGCAAATGAACAACTGCCGAACCAACCTCATGACCTGCATCATAGAGCATCAACTTCGTGTCTGGCGATATGTCGGTTGGATGATCGGCATAATCGAGGGTAATAACGTGGTAGAGCGCCGCGGCTAAGTCCTGCCTACTGTATGGTGGTACCCTACCCTCAGACTCGGCCTGTTCGATATAGTCGGTCAGGAGAACCTCCATTAGGTACTTCGTCGGTTCCGTCATATAGACCGGGCCCTTATAACCATACTTGAATAGGTACGGCACAAAGCCTATGTGATCCATGTGCGCGTGTGTAATCACCACGGCATCCAGGTTGTCAAGGTCTAAGTCATCTATTAGTGGTGCCTCATCCCCTGAGCTTGATGGTTTAACGCCACAATCGAGAAGTATTGAGCTCTCCCTGGTCCTAACCAGTATTGCGCTCCTACCAACCTCCATCTGGGCTCCGAGACCTGTCACCGTGATCCTCGCATCCCTGTAAATAGGCTCCCTGTGTATCCTCATACCAAGCTTCTTCAGGAAGTCAAGTCTCTCCTTGGCTGTGGATAATTGTATCTGCTTCACGATATCTATGTCGGACCTGGGTAAGTCCTTACCCATCTCAAGGGCAGTTGGTATTATCCAGGGCTTCCAACCAGTCTCAGCCAAAATATCCTTCTCCAACTTACCCCTCTCCCTAACCGGCCTCTTTAGGTATATGTAAACCTCACCGGTTGGTTCATCAACTACGATATCATCGATTACGTTAGAACCAACGCTCTTGGTGACCATGTCCGTGATTACCTTCTTCAACTTATCAACCTCCCTAATCCTGACCTTCGGGTCTCCCCTAATGATTATGTACTTCTTCAACTCCTTAGCCAAGGTCTTTATGTACTCACTATGCTCCATTAAGTACCTTGGATTCATTACGTAAATTATTACGTTGGGACCCTCAAAGTCGACCCTAGAAAACTTTGCGTCCGGTGGTAGGATCTCCATAATCTTCTTCTCCATCTCATCTCTTAAGGAGGGCATAATCAAAACCTCAAGGACGGGACAATGAACAGAAAACCAACTTAAAAAATTATCTCCAAAAACAACAACAGGGAACTAGATGCAGCGAGTAAAACCGATAACTAAAACTTAAAAGCAAACATCAATCAGCAATTACATGCCAAGGGAGGAGTACATAAGGTACAGGTCCTTCGATGGTTCGGAAATAACCGCATTCACAGCAACACCGGAAACGGGCTATAACGCAGCCGTCATAGTTATACACGAGATATTTGGAATAACAGAGTTCATAC
>NZ_LCWN02000089.1:0-7128 GCF_002078205.2 Vulcanisaeta sp. EB80 | reverse complement strand
GAACCTAAACCTAGTCCTAACATACTTGTACACCGTGAGCGAAGACCTAGCAATGGCACTGTTAATCTATGAGGCCAAGGATGGCTTATTCGAAAAGGCAATAGAAGAATTAAGAAAAGGAGGAGCAACAGTAAGAGAAGCATACGAAATAAAGATCACTAGGGTATTGAGTTAGTGATTAGGTAATTTAGGGTTAAGGCTTGAAGATATTTAAACCATGGTTAAGTATCTTAAGTGTGGTTAGGTTTCTCGTGCTTGGCTTAGGCTTTATAGCAACCCACGTAGCCGAGGGCTTATCTAAGGTTGGCCAGGTCACCGTCACCTATAGGTCCTTGAGTGGCGTTAAGGGGGTTTATGCGGACTTGCTTAGGGGCATGGTTGAGTTGGTTAGGGTTAACCCAACAGTGGATAGGGATCTATTAGCCTCACTGGTTAAGAACTCCGACACAGTCATTAACCTAATTGGTGTTTTGAGCGGCAGTGAGGCCACCCTGAGGGAGGCTCATGTAACCGTGCCTGGGTTACTGGCTTCACTGATAGCTAAACAGTCCCCGTCAACAATGCTGATACATGTAAGTGCCTCCAACGTAATGGGCCCAGTGGGGAGTTTCATCACTGAGGAGCCTAGGCACTGTGAGGGGGCTAGGCCATCAAACCTGTATGAGGAGACTAAGTGCCTTGGTGAGAGGGTGGTTTACTCGACTTGGCTTTCCTCAGGCTTTCCAATGGCCATAGTTAGGCCAACCCTCGTCTACGGTAGGTACGCCGCCCATTCCCAATTCATGCAGATGTTTAACGTGGCCAGGTTGGGCGTTGTACCAATGCTTAAGGTTAGGGTGATGACCATCAGCGCCGTTAAGTTGACTGAACTGTTCGCTAGGCTGCATGCAGATAGGCCAAGGGGCCTCTACATGTACGCCACTGAGTGTGAGCCTGTGCCTATTTCAAGGTTCATTGAGGATATGGCTAAGGCCCTCAGTAGGAGGATTGTTAAGGTTCCTGTACCTAACCAACTGCTTAAACTTGCATTACCAAGTGACATCAAGCCCCTTTACAGGTACGTTGGGGTTACCTATGACTGCGGTAGGATGAGGTCGATGGTTAGCGGGCTTAGGTTCATGGATGAGGAGGTTTACGAGAACGCGCTATTCATTAAACGGCTTAGGGAAATGCACATACATGGTGATTAATAACCCTGCCTGCTCCGCATTCAGCCTTGGATGTGTTAACCACGGTTCATTGCCCATGTTACACGCTACTGTGCATGAGGGTAAGGCTTAACCCGCACTATCCAACTCCTCATCTTAACGGTTAATCCCTAACCCTTAGTGCTAGGTGCCGAGGTTATATGTTAAGTATACCTATTAGTATTCTAATGGGCTCACTGTTTAATACCCTCTGCTTAACCGGCTTAACCATGAGCATAGACCTGAGGGGTAAGGTGGTTTTAATAACAGGCGTAACCCACGGCATTGGTGAGGCCACGGGTAGGTTGCTTAGGCAGCTTGGGGCAACGGTGTACGGTGTGGGTAGGGATGAGGCCAGGGGTAGGGCCCTTGAGAGGGAGGTTGGCATAGTCTTCAGGAGGGTTGATTTGACCAGGAGGCAGGAGGTCCTCGACTTCATAAGGTGGTTTGAGGGGGAGGTTGGCATCATACATGCCCTTATCAACAACGCCTCAAGGAACTCCAGGTACAGTATACTGAACACGACGCTTGAGGAGTGGGATAGCATGATTGAGCTAAACCTAACAGCCCCCTTCCTACTCTCTCAAATGGCGGCCAGGCTAATGATAAGCAAGGGGGTTAAGGGCAAGATAATAAACGTGGCCGCCATACAGGCCTACTTCCCCCTCGAGTCATCATTCCCCTACGTAACCACTAAGGGTGGTTTAATAGCAATGACGAGGAGCATGGCGGTTGACCTGGGTAAATACGGCATACAGGTCATAACAGTAACCCCAGGGCCAGTGTACGTCAGGGGTAGTGAGGTGCCTAAAAGTCTCGATGAGAATGCGGCAACACTGATAGGGAGGATGGGTAGGCCTATTGAGGTTGCTTGGCTAATAGCCTTCCTAATCTCAGACCTAAACACATTCATGACGGGAAACGAGATAATAATAGACGGGGGTAGGGTCATCAGTAGGAAGCCAGACCCAAGGGAGATAACAAGCGGCGAAGTGTAGTGGCAACGCTTAAAGTTTTAGGTCATCAAAAACTATATTAACGAGTGAAACGAATCAATTAATATGCCTGATGTAGCCACCATTTACGTGATTGGACTCTCACTAACCATAATCGGTATGTTAGGTGGGGGTTTGTTTTGGCTTGGTGGTGAATTTAGGGAGATTAGGATGAGGTTTAAGGAAATTGATGAAAGATTTAGGGAAATCGATAGGAGGTTTGATGAGTTGAGGGGTTATGTTGATGGGAGGTTTAATGAGTTGAAGGGTTATATTGATTCCAGGGTTAATAGGCTTAGTGAAGCCTTTAGTAGCTATCAGGAATTCTTCATCGAACTCCTAATGACTGAGGGTGTTATTAAACCCGAGAGGGCGGTTATTGCTAAGAATGAGGCTAGGAGGATTATGAGACTCGCCACATCAATAAACCCACTAACCAAGGAAGAGTGGAAAAGACTTGGGGAGCTACTGGATAAGGATCCGAATGATTTGACCTACGAGGAGGCGCTTGAACTTAGGGAACTTGCCAGGAAGGTTATTAGGGAGTACATGGATTATGCGGAGGCTTGGAAGTTGCTCATGTACGCAAGCATGATGGTTGGGCTTACTAAGAAGAAGAGGGAGGAGCAGGGTGGCGGTTAGGTCCACATGCTCCTTAGGATTGGCTCCAGGCACCTCTTGAATATAACCCAGTAAAGGTCGTCGTTGGGCCTAAGCCTAATGTAGCTTAGGGGTGGTTTGAAGCCCCTCACCATGCCCATTAGTTGGTCTAAGGTTATTGGCCTTGGGCACCTCCTTGGTTCATCAACGATTATCATCATCCCCTCCCTATCCTCATCAACATACCCCCAATCCCCCTCCCTCAAGCCTAGGTTGCCCAATTCGCTGGCTATCCTCATTAATTCACTCCTCCTCCCAACGTAAACCCTCTTAGCCTTAAAGAAGCCCTCAATGGCCTTCCTGGGTGATGACAGGTAAAGCACCACCAGATCCCCTGGCGTTATCGGGCCATTAACCATCCTCCTCAACTCAGCCCTCTTCCTACCGTCCAGTATGGCATCGCCAAAGCCCGGCTTTATGGACATTAGGACCAGCTCCATCCCTATTAAAGGACCTGAGGGTGCATTTAAATTGATTTAGCTTACTAATCCACCTGGCTGTTGTAAAGGTTTTAAATCCATGCCCCAATGGTTTCTGTGCCGGTGCTCTGCATAGCCGGGCTTCCAGGTTCAGGGAAGTCCACCGTGAGTGGGGTCTTGGCTGAGATGGGGTTTAGGGTCTTCGTGATGGGGGATTACGTTAGGGCTGAGGCTGGTAGAATGGGGGTTAGCACTGATGAGGCGGCCACTAGGCTTAGGGTCATGTACGGCTCAAGGGCTGTGGCTAAGCTAACACTGGGTGACGTAGCCAAGTTTAAGGGGGGTAGGGTGGCTATTGAGGGGCTTAGGAGCAGGGAGGAGTATGAGGCCTTCAGGGAGGCCCTTGGGGACGTTAGGTTAATATTCATAGTTGCCAGCCTCAAGACGAGGTTCAGTAGGTTAGCCAGTAGGGGTAGGCCCGATGACCCAAGGGATCCACTTGACCTAATGGTCAGGGATTATAGGGAGCTCGCCTTCGGCCTGGCTAACCTAATAAGCCTGGCGGACTACATAATAGTCAACGAGGGTTTAAGCATAGATGAGTTAAGGGATAAGGTTAGGATGATTGTTAGGGAGGTTTACGGTGATTAGGCGTGCTGAGTGACGTAGAGGTTGAGGTCTACGCCGAGGTTAGGCCAACCGAGAGTGAGGCTAAGGTTAGGAGTGCTGTGCTAAACCTAATTGACCTTGATGAGGTTGAGGTCCTGGTAATGAACAATACCAAGTTCATCCACGGCAGGGCAAGGGGATTAAGGAGCCTGGGTAAGCTTAGGGAGCTTATCAGGAGGGGGAGGATTGGGGAGACCGCTAGGGAAGTGTTGAGCAGGAGTGTGATCGGCAATGAAGTGGTGATTAATGCTAATAAGCAGGCTGCCTACGTGGGTATCCTATCCTTCGCCATGGGTGAGGTTGAGAGCCCACTGGGCCCAATAACGATAAGGATAAGGACCAGTAACCCCCAGCATTTAATAACCTGGTTAACCTCAGGCTAGGTAACACTTTAAGTGGGCAAGCTAAGCAACATAACATGGGTAGGGATGCAGCCATTGCCTCACTTGCCATCGCCGGCTTCGCCATCTCCTGGGCATCAATATTAATACTGTGGAGTGGCCTAAACCCACTTTCGGTGTCACTCTGGAGGACCCTATTGGCTTCACTAGCCCTAACTCCCCAAGCGGTTAGGGAGTTGAGGAGGGTCAAGGTTGAGTTACCCATGGGCCTACTCACCGTGGGTGGCTTGGCTTTGGCTGTTCACTTCATGACTTGGGTAACATCACTCTACTACACCACGGTGGCCATGAGCGTCACCATAGTTTCAACCTACGTCATCTTCACAATACCCATAAGCCTAGCGTTAAAGAGAGGTATCAATGAGCTAAGCATCCTTGGAGCCTTTATGGCGTTGGCAGGTGTTACATTAATAATGTACTCCTCCTACGGCCTTGGGGTCGGCTCACTGCTAGGCGACCTACTAGCCCTGGCCGGTGCAGTGTCGGGTGCCGTGTACTTCGTGGTTGGTGAGTTAGCTAGGGCCAGGTTATCCACCGCGGTCTACGCGGCTGTTGTATACGCCTTAGCCTCCCTATTCACGGCCCCAGTGGCCCTACTATTGGGGGTTGACCCGCTTAGGCTTGACCTAAGGGCGTTTATGATGGTGTTGCTCATCGTGGTGGGCCCCATGTTGGCTGGGCATACGCTGCTCAATTACTCACTGAGGTACCTACCAGCCACCGTGGTCTCCACGGCGACCCTCATTGAACCAGTGGGCTCAACTATACTGGCTTACATATTCTTTAGGCAGGGTGTGGGTGTTTTAGAGGCCTTGGCCATGGTTATTGTGCTTGCTGGCGTTTACCTATCAATAATGGGTGTTACTGGCTCTGCCCAACGGGGACTCTGAACTCCTCCCAGCTAACTGGTAGGTCCTCGTCTGGCTTTAACTCACCCCTCTCCCTAAGCACCTGCCTGGCCAGTAGCCAGAATATTAGGGCTAGGCTGTTCCTACCCTTGTTGTTGCAGGGTATTGCGAAGTCGATAAATGTTATGTCGCTGTCAGTGTCAACTAGGGCTATTACCGGTATGCCGGTTAAAGACGCCTCATTAATTGCCTGGAAGTCGGTCTTGGGGTCAGCCACCATTAGGAGGTCTATGTCTATGTGGTGGCTTAGGTATGGATTCGTTAAAGTACCTGGTATCAACCTACCAGTCACAGGTAGGCAGCCGACGAACTTGCAGAACATTTGAATTGGCCTTGAGGCGTATGGCTTGGTTGAATGAACCATGACCCTTGATGGGTTGTACCTGGCAATCATCTTAGCCGCAATCCTAATCCTCTCGTCAATCCTCTTCAGGTTGAATATCCTCAACCCATCGGGCCTAACCGTGAATATGAAGCCCCTCCTCTGCAGGTAGCCATTGGACACCCTGGCCCCAAGCCTAACGGCCGCAGCCATGTACCTCTCCACCGGCACTAGGTACTCCTCACCCTGTTGATTGGGCCTCTTAGTCTCCTCGCCCATCACCCCCAATTAACATGCCCGTATTTAAGCTTTAGCGTCAATAATGAAGATTAATGCGAATTAAGCCAAGGGGATTTGAGGGAAGAAGGGGAAAAAGAAGGGAAAAAATTTGAAGAGATTTTGCCTGTTTTAAAGGTCTTTAGGGGCTCTTACTTGGCGCCTGGGCCGAATAGGCCGCCTGCCAGTCTCCTCCTCCTCCAGTTGCTGTACTCCATCAGTAGCACCACTATGATTATCACCACCACCAGTATTATCACTGCCACCAATATCAGCGTGCTCAGTGGCACGAAGGCGCCGAATATTATGTAGCCGCTTATGGGCACAACAGCCCTAACGCTCATCACGGTGCCCACTGCCGGTGTCACCGTGGTTGTGTTGGTTACTCCGTAGGCGCTCACTGATATTGTGTATGATACGCCGCCTGGCACTATGACGCTTAGTGAGCCTGTGCCAGCAGCCACCTGCTTACCACTGTAGGTTACTGCTATCTGCGCATTGCTTAACTGCACACCATTAGCCGTGTATGCCGTTATGCTTAGTTGGCTTACCGGCACTGTGGCTGATGCCTGTGTACCGGCTGAGACGCTGAGGCTTATTGGTGAAATCGGCACACCACTAACATTACCGACAAGCGTGTAGGTGCCGGCCGGAACAACGATACTAACATCACTAGCCGAACCACTTGCAATGGTCTTGCCACTGTACTGCAGGGCCAGTGAGTAGCTGCTTGGTATTAAGCCGCCTGCAAAGGTCACTGCAACCTTACCGACTGGTATAGTGACTGATGCTATCTGCCCAGTGGCCACGGTTACGCTGATTGCTGACACTGGCACACCACTAATGACACCGCTTACGCTGTAGGTGCCGCTCGGCACCACGATACTAACCGCACTGGCTGAACCACTTGCAACGGTCATACCATTGTACGTCAGGTTCAACGTGTAGCTGCTAGGCACGTAACCACCAGCGAAGCCGACGGCTATCTTACCCACTGGTATGGTAACTGAAGCCACCTGCCCAGCGCTAACACTCACTGGCAGCGCTGATAATGGGACACCATCAATTGTGCCGTTTATGCTGTATGAGCCAGCTGGGATGACAACACTGACATCGCTAGCTGAACCACTGGCGATCACGCTGCCACTGTATAACAGATTCAGTGTGTAGCTGCTTGGCGTTAGGCCGCTGGCGAAGGCAACGGCAACCTTGCCTACGGGTATGGTGACTGGTGTGGTTGAGCCGTTAACCACGGTCACTGATATCGCTGACAATGGTACACCGGTTACGA
>NZ_LCWN02000088.1:0-7287 GCF_002078205.2 Vulcanisaeta sp. EB80 | reverse complement strand
CTGCAAGGTAAACCCACCACTGAGGGATGAGGCAACAAGGAGGGAGTTACTGGCAATGTTCATAAGGGGCGAGATACCCATGGTAGCCAGCGACCACGCACCGCACGCCATGTGGGAAAAGGAGAGGTCATATGACGAGACACCACCAGGCATTGTTGGGTTGGAGACAACGGCACCACTACTCCTCACGCTCTGGAGGAGGGGCTTGACGACGATAGGCACGGTGATGAGGGCAATACAGGAGAGACCAATGAAATTCCTAGGATTCAATACGGCCATAAAACCAGGCTCATGCGCAGACCTAGCCATAATAAACACAAAGGCTAGGCACACAATAGACCCAACAAAATTCAAAACAAAGGCAAAATACACACCATTCAAAGGCTTCGAAGTAGACATAGGAATAGCCGCAACAGTATTGCACGGAAAACTCGCCCACATAGACACGGAATTAATCGAAGGCAGGATCACGGAAGCATTAGAGAAGGCACTAGGCTCATCATAATTTTTACCTCTCAGGGACCAATATTTTCAACAATCACGATGACGTTACAGAGAGGGATTCAACATACGAGCCACCGGTTACATTTAAGGTGACCAGCACGGTATAAACAACACCACTGGAGACCCCTGAGCATTTACCAACAACACCATAACTACCACCAGCAGTTACCTCAGCACCAACACCACTCCAGGTACACGGTACCTCCGACCCGTTAGGCCCATAAACCTCTATGCTGCTCACGTATATCGGTTCCGTACCAGCATTGTATATGTCAACGGTTACCACACCCGTTGAGCCGCTGATACTTGCTGAAACATCGATCTGGGGAGCGCTGGCAGCATTGCTGACCAGTGTCTTTGCGCGGTGGTAGAACAGCATCACTAGGGATATACCCACGACTATAAGCACAACAGCTATTATCACAGAAACCAGGGGCGACAACTCACCCCTACTTCCCAAACCCATGAACTCTTTTATAACAGTATTGCTTTTAAGCATTACACCCATAACCCACACATGAAATTCCAGGGCTTAAGGCCTTGGTTCAGGTTAAGGGTTGAGGAGCAACTACTAACTGCCCTGGCAATACCACTCTATCTCGTACAACCCGTGAGCCAGGTCATCGAGACATTAATAAATGAAGCGAGAAAGCTAGGCTTCAGCCACCTAAACGAGCTACTCATGATTAGAACCACCGTAATAATGAGGGAGCAAGTCACCAGGGTAGTCAGGGGCGGCTTGGCGTCGATGATTGAGACAATGCTCAACGCCGAGAGGTTGGGTATTGATCCGGGGGTCTCCGTACTCTACGTCCTTAGGGAACTGGATGACCACCTGAGGACCATGGGCAGTGACTATAGGGACTTGGTCATACTCCTGGACATCTTGATAATACTAACCCTCGCAATGACTCCCATGGTCATTGTGATAATGAGCCAGGCATTGAACATAAACCCAGCATCGTACTTAGTCATTAACTACGCCACCGCGGCACCAATAGCCCTAGCCCTAAGCTGGAACCTGGACCCGGGGCTGCTCAGTCTCGATGGTAAAGTCCTTAGGAACCTACCCATATCCGTAGTACCAGCCGTACCCGCATACGTCCTAACGCACTCGATAGCCATCGCATGGTTAGCGATGGCCCTCACATTCCTGGCATTAACCGCACGGTGGTACGCGGATTACCTAGCCAACCTATCCACACTGGGTAGGAGGGCTGTGGAAGCCGTGATAAGGGCGTCAACAATGCCCAGGGCCCAATGGATCCAGCACAGGCGTAATTGGCTTGAGGGCTTCATTAATGAGTACGTGAGGACCATAGCCCTGACGGGCATGGGTAGGCCTGACGTGCTCACGGTCGCTGTGACCGCAATAACGCACACCATAAACACCCTCATGGATAGTAGGAGGGTTAGTGCCCTATCGATCCTGGTCTCAACATCATTCATAATAACCCTACTCGTGGTTTTCAAATTCGTGATAAGCCAGGTGGCGGTGATAACGATACCGATCACCCTCCTCCTACCAACGACCATACTGGGAAGCTTCTTCAGCGGCTACCTACTCGACTCCTTCGTGACAGGGATCTACGCCTCAATACCCACCGTGATGACCTACGTAATAGTGACAATGCATTGAGGGCGCAAAGACTTAATACCGCAAGCGCATGATTAGCATATGATTATTGCACCATTAATTAGCCAAAAAGGTGGCGCAGGCAAGACACTTATTTCGGCAAGCCTCTCGGTGGCACTCGCGATCAGGGGCTACAGGGTCTGGCTAATTGACCTAGACCCAAACGCAACACTATCGAAGGTCATGGGCATAGGCAACCCAACGGGTGTCAACGGAGCCCTAACATACATAATGGGCTTCACAAAATCCATCAAGGTCCACACAGCCACAATGGAGAACAACACCATCGCCAACGTGAAGGTCATACCTCCAGGCACAACATCCGGCATAAACCCAGACGGAGCATTACCAAGCACCCCAGTCCTCACGTCGAGACTCTCATCACTAATCAATGGGATAGGCAACTACAGGGTAAGGCCGAACTTCGTACTCATAGACACACCCACACTAAACCCAACCCTAAACCCAAGCCTCACGGCATCACTAATCAACATCGCGAACCTACTAATCCTAGTCACCACAGACGAGCCCGGAGGTTCAAACTGGGTAGGCAGTCTCCTCGAGTATGCACTAACCATAACACAGGGTAGGAGGCAGGAGTACGTGATGATTATGAACAAGCTAATCAACATCAGGGGAGGCTTCGACCTAGGAGCCAGGTACATGGTCAGGATACTCAGAAATCCAGGCGTCGAGGCTGCATGGAGGGTCGGCTCAATACCATACCTAATAAAGGACCCAGAACTTAACCAATTCAGGAAGGCCATTGACGAGTTGGCATCAATACTTGAGAAGATAAACGCAGAACTCACCTGGGTGACCCAGCAATGAGGCTGTGGAGGCGTGGGAGGATTAATGATGAGGAGGATGAGGAAATAGCGAGTAGGGTAAGGAGGTTGATGCGCAGGCCCAGGCTGGGCACAGAGGGTGCGAAGCCGAGTGGGGAGGCCGTGAGGATATACGTGGATAGGGGATTAGAAATACTCAGGAAGCACCTGGAGGCGCTCGGTGCCAACAATGAGGAGTTGAGGAAGGCACTGGACCTGGGCAGGAAGGCGCTCATCGAGAGTTACCCAGACCCGGTGGACCTTGAGGAATTGGCCAGGGGCCTCCTCGCCAGCGTCAGGACTCCTCAAAGAAAACCTCGGTCTTGGCTTCCCTGGGCATGACCAAGCCCCTAGCCCTGTGGAACAGGGAGACCAACCTAACCCACTCCCTCTCATCAATGTCGAAGCCGGAGTAGTGCTTGAGGAAGACCTCCCTATCATTAACCTCCCTAACGACTGAGCCGGGGTCACCAAGGCGATTAGTTAATAACCTGATTAGGGCATCCTCATTAACAGAGCCACCCCAAACCTCCATCGGCCTACCGCCATCAACGACCCAAACACCCACAACCCTCCTAACCAAACCACCACCCCCAGGGAAGCGGCCCATCAAAACAACAACCATCGAAAGCAAGTCAACGGGTGCCCCATAATCCCTAAGCCTAGCCAAGGCCTCATCAACACCGCTTGCATGCATCGTCGTCGCGCCACCAACCTGCCCGGTCAGGATAGCGTGGAGCCAAGTCCTTGCATCCTCAGCACTCCTAACCTCATTAACAAACACATAATCAGCACCAACCCTAAGGGCGTGAACCAACCTAGCGAAGAGGGGCAGGGGCTTAACACTCGTGGTCCTACCCTCCCTACTAAGCAACGGAATAACACCACCAGCGAAGTCACCAACCAACTCCTGGGGCAGGACAACCTCATCAATATCCTCAACCTTAGCAATCACAGAGCCCGGGGGCAAGGCGGACATCAGGGCCGCGGATAGGCTAGTCTTCCCAGAACCAACGGGCCCAATAACGAGTATCGGGACACCAACCTCGAGGGCTAACCAAAGGTAAGCCGCGAGCCTGGCATCCACAGTACCCAACCTAACCATATCAATAAGCTTCCAGGGCCTCGTGGGGAAGACCCTAATACTCACCCTAACCCTATCAGTGACATCGAAGGAATCAATACTAACCCTCAGCATCGGCCTATGACCCCTATCGTAAGTCTCTATCGATGGGTTGTAATACGTCGGATGAGCCCCGGTCCTATCACCAATAACACTCACTAGGAGGTCAACCTCCTCAGCCGTGGGCACGACATTACTCAGGCAATCACCATAGAGGCTGGACTTAACGTGAACCCTGGCGTTAGGCGCCACGTAGATGTCGGTCAAACCAGCATCATCACCAACAAGGAGAAGTGCCTCGAGAACACCGTAATTATAAAGCCCGCGATAAAGTAGGGAGGCCCACAACGAAGCCTCATCACCCGAAACCCTAACACCACGCCTACCGAAGTACTCACCAGCAACAACACCCAGGGCCCTCAACATAGACCCCTCAAGATCCTGACCACCACCCCTAATCACCAACTCCCTAGCCCTGGGCAGGTAATCCCTAATGAAAGACCACAAATCAAAGGACTCAACACCAACCAGCGCATAATCATCAACATCCACAAAACAACCCGTACCCCAAACAGTACTGTACAGCGTAACCATGGTGGGGAAACCATGAAAAGAAACCCTACGACTAAACACAACCTCACCATCCACAGGCCCAGCAGACCTACTATAGAACAAACCCATGAGAAACACTAGACAAACCCACTTATAAGCAGTAAGGAGGCAAAACTAATTAACTCCAAAACACCAAAACAAACCATGTTCAAGCTAGGCAAGAAAAAACCACAGGACACGGAGGAGATCGAGGAGGAGCTCGTCATAGACGAAGAAACCTCAGACGAGTTCGGAATCAAACCATTAACAAACCAACAAGCCCCACCAACCCAACAGGTAGTGGTGAACCAGGGAGTCGTGGATTTAAGGAATTACGTGGAGGAGCTAAGCAGGAGGATTAACGAAATAACAAGCCTAAAGAACGAGATAGATAGGCTAACGCAAATGAAACCAACAATCGAAAACTACATAAACACACTAAGCGAGATACTGAAGGTACTAAACGAAATAGAAAACCTACTAAACAAACTAGACGAACTAAGGAGGAGGCTATGACAATAATAACAGTAACAAGCGGAAACGTGGGCGGGGTGGGCAAAACAACCATAACCCTAGCCATGCTACTAAACAGCAAGGGCACGGCATACCTAGACCTAAGCCCAGACAACAGGTCATTATCGATACTCCTCGGGCTAAACCCAAGGACGGACATCATAGACGCAATACGCGGAGGTAAATACACAATGTACACGAGGGATAAAAACCTGGTAATACCAATAAGGCACAGGGAGTACATAGAGCTTAGGCAACTCTACGAGGTAACACCACAGGAGGTGCAACAAGCCCTAAGGGCACTCGAGAAGACACTAACGAGTAAGTACGGCGTTGATAACCTAGTCATAGACACAATGAGCACAACAAACCTAGGCCTAATAAGGGCAGCCATAGACACAGCCGACAAACTCCTAATACCACTAACGAGGGAGAGGGCTGACTTGATAAGGAAATCAGTGCCAGCACAAAGGGGTAAACACCTGGTATACGCTATGAACATGGTCAGGGAAACCATAAAAACAAACGACGTGAGCGCAGTAATACCATACATCGAGGGCGCAAGCAATCAACTGGAGGTCGCCGAGAAAATAAGGAAGTACATCAACGATTTAATAAAGGTGGTCCTCGAATAAGCCTAGACCAACGAGGACAGGTGCTTAAGCACCAACTGCATGAACGAACTTACGGCACTCGCTATCTGCGTCAAACCAACGGCATTGAGGACAGTGGGCAGCACGGTCATGAACAAACCAAAGACAACACCCATAGTAACCAAGGCACCAATAATCCTCCTAATACTCGACCACTCAATCAGGGAGTAACCGATTAATGACTGAATAAGCGCCAAAAACCCAATAACACCCAAACCACCTATAGTCAACACAACAAGCACAGCAGCAACAAAGGCCATGAAATCAACAGTACTCTCAACCAAACCACTAACCGCACTCTCCGCAGCCGCATAGGGATTTACCGAGCAAACAACTAGAGTAAACGTCATGGGTTAACGCCAACACACAGGCTTTTCAGCATTATTGCACGTGGAAAACGCGATGCACCAGGCGCGGCGCACTAACGCCTAACACCTCTCAAAAGCTTCGTCAGGGAATTACCACCAAACCCAATCCTAGCCAGGTACTGGGGACCGAGCACGGAGTTCACATAACGGACCAAATCCTCGACCGGCCTAACGCCAGGCAATGCGGCGTAGTACCACTTAGACAATGCCTCAACACCCAGGATTAGGTAAGGATCCCATGACGCAACAAGCTTCGCCCTTATACCACCAGCCACAAACTCCCTATTAACCCTCTCAGCCCTAGCCTCACCTGCAAAGCCCAACTCATTAACCAACGCACCAAAAGTCCTGAAGTTACTGGGCTCACCAATGACGAAGAAGGGGTTCTCAGGCGTTATCTTTAGGTAATACCTACAGCCCTCCGTGGGTATCCTATTACAGACCCTAACAACCCTCTCACCTGGGAAGGCCTCCAAAACCCTATCCGCAGAGACAACCGAGTCAGGCTCGTACGAACTAACAACAACCACGGCATCAGCCCTACCCAACAAATCAACAAACTCAGGCTGAGCCACACTCATCGGCGGCAAATCAACAATCGCAACACCACCAAAATCCTGAGGGGGCTCACCCTGCCTAACCCTAACAACCCTCGAAAGCCTATTAATACCATCAACGAAGTCACCAAGGTAGTAATAAACGCCAGTACAAACACCAAGGGTGCATGAGTAGTCGAACAACTCATGAGCGACACCCCTGAGTGATAGGATTACGGATAGGCCTAGGGCTACCGTGCTCTTCCCAGTACCACCCTTAGCACCGCCAGTCACCAGTATTATCATCGACATTGGAATCCCCAGCCAAGTATTTTAATTACTTTCGACAAAGAGCCAGATATTAGCTAGCAAGGGAAGGCATTTTAAGTGAGGCCGTGGGTTTTGGGTACGCATTAATGAGCTTCTGGCAGAGGCATTTGCATGCAAGGCTTGTGGAGGTGCTGGCGAGGTATGGGTATGGGGAACCAACGCCGATCCAGGCATTGGCCATACCTAGGATACTCGAGGGGAGGCAC
>NZ_LCWN02000087.1:0-7539 GCF_002078205.2 Vulcanisaeta sp. EB80 | reverse complement strand
CCACTTTAGCGATAGGGAGCAGGAAACTGCCATGTTCATTAAAAGGGTATTGGGATACCCAGGCATAGCAGCCATATACGGTCCACGCGGTGCAGGTAAAACTACGCTTCTAAAGCTACTAGTTGAGGGGGCTAAGGAAGTGGGGGGATTCGAAAACTTCGTATTTATCCGTTACGAATTCAGTGAAAAAATACTCAGCGACCTACAATTAGGCATACCTGAGCTTAATGAAGGCGTGATCGGTGAAATCGCTAATGAACTATCTAAATCGCTAAATAACCTAACCATAGGCACGACGTACCTCGGCATAATCATTGCCCTGAGGGATATCATTACTTCCGTTATAAAAATAATCGAGAGGTACAACCTTCGTGATAAGAAGGTAGTCGTCGTTTATGACGACATCGACAAATACGTGAGTAAGCACGACCAAGACGCACTAATGGCGGCTGCCAACGCAATAGCGGATAAAATAGTTCACGAATACGTACCACGTAGACTGTGGGTAAAGGTCATCTTCGCAGTCAGCGATAATGCGGCATCAGGAGAACTCGATAGGTTGGGCTCGAAGGGCGGATACACCCCGTACCTACTTTGGAACCTGCCGAAGAGGGCGTTTAGGGAGGTTGTGGATGAGATTGTAATGAAGACGGGGGTTAAGGACGTGGACTTCGACCTACTATGGAACTTATTAGGCGGAAACGTTAGAGAGCTCGGCATAATTATCACGGGTTATAATTGGAACGTGAAAGCGTGGCTCCAGGATAGAGCGATTAATCGCGTTAAGGAGACATTCAGGAGACATGCGGAATCAAGCGGATTCGGTAGTGTCGAGAAGGCGTTGGCGTGGCTCATTGAAAAGGGTAGGGTCGCTGCTAGGGATTACGGGCTCGGGGATTTCACGGGCCAGCCGGACGCTGTCGAGGGAGCCCTCGGACTCCTGGAAAACAACATAACGATTAACATAAACCCGCCAGGTGTTTGGCGACTATCCGAGCTACCGAGCGAGCCCTGGATCGGCAAGGACTACGCATACCAAATACCGGCTTATTACTGGGCGATAAGGGCTATGGTCGAGACAGGCAAGGCTAACGTAACACCTGAGGATTTATTAAAAATCATGCAGCATTAAAGCCATAGGAAGGAAAGGAATAGAAAAAGATTAATTTAACGAATGCAGTCTCGGTAAATACATAAAGTTGCTTAGCTATGTTACATAATCGTAACAATGTGTATGGAAGCCCTACCCATAAGGTATTGTTGGATTTGACCGAGAAGTTAGGCAATAAGGTGATTATAATACTCATGGTTAGTGAGGATTGTACATATCATTGTACATATTTAGGTGTTATTGATGGTGATTACATAATCAATGTGTAGTAATGCTTTTAATAATCTTTACATATATTAATTTGATGAATAAGGACTTGTTAAGTAGAATCATTGACAATGCGATAGTGAAGGTTAGAGCCTACGAGCCTAATTCACTGATTAGGGAGAGGGCCGATGTCTTCGTGAGAATTCATGTGGTGCCCACGGAACAGTTAATAAGGGTAAGTAATGGTAAGATTGAACCAACAGCTTACATACTGGATATATACGTGATTGGAAACAACGTTGTTAAAATTAGGGAGTACTTAAACAATCATGAGTTTGGGAAGATACGTATTGGCAGATTAATGGATAAGACGTTGGATAAGGACCCAAAACTAATCACTGATTACATTGCATTCTTAATAAATGTGTTAAGGGTCTTCCAGGGCCACCTCATATGCAGGCACGTGCTTGACCACATAGCATGGGCTTACGATGAGGTTGTGGGTGGAAACGCCATGATTAATAGGTTTAAGGCTGTGTTCCCTGATGATAGGACGATAGATAAGGCATTAAATGAGGCATCGAAGTTCCTAGTTACTGAGGTTGTGGATTTCTATAATGAGTTGAGGAGGTGGGTGCAACATGGTGATTTACGAAAGCCTTCATACACGCAATACCTCGTTATAAACACAGTACTTGAGTCCTTAAGGGATGATGAGAACCTAGTTATAATAGAAGCAAACGAGGATTATTATTACCTTGGTATAATTAAGGGATTGAAACCCGGCATCATCTAACTATGCTTTAATAATTCCCAAGGTTTAGGAACGCCCATTAAGGAGGTTTACCAAGAAGTTCTGGGGCTTCAGAGTATGAATGCTTAAGACTGCGGCAGTGGTATGTGTGTTACTAGCTGTACGTCATGTAATACCACTACTCTCTAAGTACTATCGAAACCCGTAGGGTAAGGAACTCCTGATGACTAATGATGAACCGCTGCGGTGAGGGGTCGGGGAGACCGTCGAGAAGGAGACGGTGGCGAGACCACCGTCTCCGGAGGGAAAACTTAGAGCCCTAATATCTATAAATCTAAAATTTAAATTTAATATTATATGCAATTAATTCATGCATATAACTATATATCTTTAATTTTCTATTGAAATATATTAATTAGAATTAATGCACTTATATTAAATTATTTTTAAATTAATCGTGAAATATGTGAAATAAAGTTTATAAGTCATGATCGTCACATTTTTGACTGACCGTTATGTTAATACCGATATTGATGGACTTTGTGAGGATGGTCGAGTTAATACTTGCGGGCATCATGGCAGGTCTCCTTGGCGCACTGGCTGGTTTGGGCGGTGGTGTTGTACTTACTCCCGTCCTCACCTTATTCCTCGGCGTCCCAATAATATATGCCACAGGTTCGTCCCTAGTCTCAACGATATCCACGTCGGCAGGCTCCGCCAGCGTTTATGTTAAGAAAAGGATTGCCAATGACAGGATAGGTATTAGCCTAACTACTGCCACAACAACCGGTGCAATAATTGGTTCACTAACCGCTAATTACGTGTACACGCATCACCTCACGTGGATAATATACGTAATATTCGGCCTAATACTGGTGACATCGATAATACCCACCGTGCAGAGAAGCACGTGTGAATTACCACCACCAAAGGATCCAGATAGAACAACGAGGATATTTAGACTCTTTGGTGTTTGTTATGATCCAGCGCTCAAGATTTGGTATAGGTATTGGGGTGTTCGTTGGTGGTTGGGCGAGTTGATAATGTTCTTTGCTGGTTTTATTAGTGGTTTGCTTGGTATTGGTAGTGGCGCCCTAAAGGTTCTCGGTATGGACTGGGCCATGAACCTGCCAATGAAGGTTAGCACAACAACGAGCAACTTCATGATAGGAGTGACAGCAGCAACAAGTGGCTCGCTCTACTGGTTCTTTGGTTACTTAAGCCCTTTCATAGCGACATGCACAGCAATAGGCGTGCTGTTAGGCTCGAGAATAGGTACGAGGATCCTTATGTACATAACCAATAGGCAAATTAGGTGGGTCTTCGTGGCGGTACTCGCATATCTCGGCTTTAGGATGATCCTCAGGGGGCTTGGTAGGGAGGGTATATTGCCCATAACCTCGTTTGAGAGAACCATTATCGCTGTCGTGTTTGCTTCAGTAATCATATCATCACTTTACTTCGTACTTTCTCATAAGTACTCAGAAACCATTGATAACTCAATAAATCTCTATATGGCTCAACCTGAGAGCCCTAGTAAGATTGAAATGAAATTCATAAACATTACCAGTAGTATTCTTAAATACGGAGTTCTGATAAGCATTGCATTAATGATTTTTGGATTAATAATGCTCTTTATACATGGCGGAAGTGTTGGTCTTCACATACCACTAAATAAAATCCTAGATCCATCAAGTCAAGTTAATACTAGCAGGATAACTATACTCTATGTTTTAGATGGCACAGAAAGACTTGGAGGGCTAAGTTTAATGCTCCTAGGCCTATTGGTGTTATTGGCCATTCCAGTGATCATGGTTTTCATAAACCTGGTTAGGTTTGCCTTGGAACGTGATGTGCTGTATACGGTTTTGGCGTTAATAACACTTGCAAACCTTATGATAGCGATGTTTGTATTACCTCTATTAGTATTTCGTTAATTGCTAGGTGATAAGGTGATAATATGATATTCACCCTAGAATTCCTAATAATCTTTACGATAATATTTGTATGCGGTCTTATAGCTGGCTTTTTAGGTGGCTTACTTGGTTTAGGGGGTGCGGTTATATTAACGCCTCTTATAACATCAATATTTGAGGAGTTACCTATTCAATATGCTTCAGGTATTAGTCTCATATCGGCATTGGCAACGTCAATAATGAGTGGTTCTAGGTATATGCGGTCGAAATTGCCCAATGTTAGGGTAGTAATGTTTTTAGCTCCAGCATCAACAACAGGTGCCATAGTTGGCTCATTTCTCGCCTTCCATGCAATAAGCAAGGGCTATAGCTGGATTCTCTATGTAATATTTAGCTTAGTCATGTTCATGACTATGTTCTTAACAATTAAACGAAAATCCACGGTTAATATATCAGCTGTATCAGAGCGTAGTATTGATCATGTAATTATAGAGGATTCTTTCTTTGATGTAACACTTAAGGCATATATGAACTACAAAGTGTATAGAAAAGACTTAGTTAAGGCGTGGTTCATAATGCTATTTGGCGGTTTAATGTCAGGTTTGCTGGGCATAGGTGGTGGTCCAATAAACATATTAGCCCTATATTGGGCGGCGTCATTACCACTCAAGGTGGCCTCGGCAACCAGCAATTTATTAGTTGGTGTAACAGCGGCTACAAGTGGCTCACTTTATTGGTTATTTGGTTATATACAACCCTTTATGGCCATAGCCTCTGTCTTAGGAATAACCCCGGGGGCATATGTAGCATCTAGGGTATTACCACGAATACGTGGTTCAAGCATTAAGGTCATTTTATTATCAGTATTCTCATATCTTGCAACCAGGATGCTTCTCTCAGGGCTTAATAAGGGGCATATATTGCTCATCCCTATGTTAACAAGGCATATAATAGCCTTTTCTGTATTAATCATATCCCTAATCATATTGTGGCGCTTACGTAACTATTTAACTGAATAATTAAATAATACTTTTCACGATATTTTTATATACTTAAGTATAATTAAAATTAAGTTTTTCTAAGCATCTTCACTCATAGTAATTCTTTTATAAGTATATCCCATGTTATATCAATATTTATTTTTAAATTATGGGATTTTGGAAAACAAAGTTTATAAACTCTTATTCTAATGCGTGACGATGATCGATCTAATTACCATTAGTTTTAAGGATTTGTTAGTTACCATCAGCCAAATACTTAATCTGCATAATCCAGTGGTATTTCTATTATTGATGTTCCTTGCATGTATATTAATTGGCTTTGTGGCGGTGCTAGCTGGCGTTGGCGGTGGTGTTTTATTCACACCATTAATGATGGCATTCACTACGGTAAATCCCGACATAGTGAGGGCTACGGGCCTCGCCATAGCTACAATGAGCTCTCTTATGTCATCAAAACCCTACTTGAGTAGAAATATTGCGAACTTTAGGTTGGCTTTATTCTCAGCAATACCATACACCATATTTGCGATAATAGGCTCAATAATTGGATTGCACATAACCGCTGTGTTAGGCAATCTTGGTAAGAACCTTATAAGGTTCAGTTTAGGAATCCTTGTCCTTTTTATAGCGCTTTTATTCGTGATAAAGGGAAAAAGAGTTGAGTGGCCTAATGCACCGGAGAATAAACACGATGCATTAGCAAACACCCTTGGTTTAGATGCGCAATACTTCGAAGTCTCCCTGAACAGGACTGTGATGTACAAGGTGGTTAACACACAATGGGGTATGCTATGTTTTGTAGGTGTTGGGTTGGTATCAGGCATGTTTGGACTCGGTGCCGGTTGGGCCATGGTGCCAGTGTATAACTTGGTCATGTACCTACCATTGAAGGTTGCGAGTGCCACAAGCCTTACTGTGATTGGTATTGGAGACACTGCAGCTATGTGGGTCTACATAAATGGTGGTGCAATGATACCCCTCTTCGTAATTCCATGTCTACTAGGCGTAGTTATTGGTGCCCAGGTTGGTACAAGAATGATGCCTAAATTAAAGGCTGGAATCATCAGGTGGGTGGTGATTGCAGTAATGATAATAGCTGGCCTTAGATTGATACAGCAGGCATTACCCACCATAATGGGGGTGATCTAAATGGCATCGCAATCACCCACATACTTAGCATCGAAGATTTATGGAGAAATTGCATACTGGTTAGCTATAGTGGGTGTCGCAATTTCCCTAGTAGGCTGTATCATACTTCCTACGCATTATCCCGAAAACGCCACATGCACATTAAATGCTCTAATTAAAGGCGACCCACCGCATGAGATCTTAGCCTCTTGCCTTCAGATAACTAGTTTCAATATTAAATACGTAATTAAAGCCGGTAAAACTATAGGCCTTCAATTGGACCTTATTGGACTGTTTATCTTCGGGCTTGCAGTTATAATCAGTATTGTGATCGCTAGCGGATTTATGCTAAAGGATAGGGTTGTAAGCTATGGAATAATTTCCATAGTATTAGCATTAATATTGATATTATCCATGCTAGGACTTATAACCGTTTACCTATAATAATTTTTAATGCTTAATATCGATATTATGAAAGCAAAACATAGACCTAAAATAATGATTTCACCAGCACTAAAATAGTGAGCAACACATAAAACAAAATGCAGTTCACCTTTGTCGTTTTCCCCTAATAATTGCAATTGAAGGACTTACGTAACGTGAGTGCTAAAAGCTACGCCGCACTTATGCTCAATGGATTTTAATCTTCGTCGTTAGCTTCAACGTTAACGATAATCCTTAATTACCTTGACCTCTAATATCTACAAGTCTTGGTTTATTAGCCTTTGTTGATGTGATGATGTTATTATTAAAATGCAATTAATCATGCCACAATGTTTCAGAAACAAGACCAAAATTTGGCGGCCCCGGTGGGATTTGAACCCACGACCTACGGCTTAGAAGGCCGCCGCTCTGTCCATGCTGAGCTACGGGGCCGATAATTAGGTTTAACCACGATTTTTATGCTTTTCTTGTTTCTCATACTCGGTATTTCATGTGTTGGGGGCTAAATGCTTATTATTTAGGGAACCCCAAATAATTGGGGTGCCCTAAATGTTGTTTTGGTTTTCTTGATCATTTGTAGTGTTTATTTCTGTTGGTGGCTGAGGCCTCTTAGGGTTAATTAGGTATGCCATTATCCTTAGAACACTTGCCCAAGGACCAGCACCATGGAGAGTGATCAAGCATAGGCTTGAGGATTATGAGGGAAGGAGTATAAACCTGGTCACGATGTCGCAATTATTAAGTACATTGGTTAAATTGGGAATCATTGAGGAGAGGGATGGCGAGTATGTCATAAGCGACCCTGTTTATAGATTGGCTGCTGGGCAATTATGAGGCTTCCTGCCCCATAGTCGTTCCTGTGAAAAATGCTTTTAAATTAAGCATTATGGCGTGATGTGATGAGTAAAGCAAAAACTGTGAGTAAGATTGAGACTAAGGTGGTTACCCCTACACCATTGGGCATTCCTATCGATGTGA
>NZ_LCWN02000086.1:0-7742 GCF_002078205.2 Vulcanisaeta sp. EB80 | reverse complement strand
TGAGGAGTGTTAGGTTCCTGGCCTTCATCCTCGGGCTTAGGCTAGCCGAGAAACTGGGTAGGGCCCTAAACAGGGTGTTCAGGGTCTGGGAAATAATTGCAATGGGGATACAGTGGCTAAACACACCACTAATGCACAGGGTACAGCCGTAACAACTAGGGAACACAAACACGAAAACACAGACCAGGGACTTAGACGACGTTATTTACGGAAACTTAATGATAAATTTTTATGTGTCATAGTCGTAAGAAAAGATGTCGTGACAGCATACAATATAGGGCTACCCGATGGTTGCGAAATCCTTACTCGATATTGATCTCAAGGAGCTACTGAGGTTGATTGAGGAGAGAACTGGGGTTAAACTGCCGAGAGATATTATCGAGACTTACTTGGATACGGAGCACGATTTACTGTTCATTAGGTTCAGGGAACCTAGGGGTGTCGAGGTCGGTGAACCATTGCCGCTCAAGATGCCCGTCACGCTGTTCACCGAGGAGGATACTGGCGAGGTCACAGCACTTGAGGTAATCGGAATAAGCAAATTACTTATTGAATTTTAGTGAGTTTAAGGAATTACTCCCCTCAGCGATGACGATATCTATAAGTTATTATTACAATATTAACGAACCCTTTACAATTGGAGTTGGTTGTGAATTAAAGCCTACAGGATCATTAATGAAGGAGCGTCCGTAGACCATCGGGACTTTTAGTAATAGGCATGAGGAGGGTCAGGGTAAAGTTTGCAAACCTCGACGTTGAGTTTACGGATAGGGACAGGGCTATTCGACAAGTGATTGAATGGGGTGAAAGAAGCACGATACGCCCCGTGGTAATTTTTGGCCCTGAGGGTTGTGGTAAGTCCGCTTTCCTTAAGCAGGCGGCAGCCATACTTAGGGAGCTTGGTTACGATGCCATCTATGTCGATGTTGCGCACATGGACTTCATAGCCCATACAGACGTAACAGATGTTGTCAAGAGGCTCATTGACGCTATGTCCGAAGCTTCAGGTGTGGCTCAATTGAAACTAGCCATATTGGCCATAGACGTCGTTAGGGAGTTACTCGAGAGGTGGGGTAAAGGGAGGGTTGCCGTGTTGGTTGATGAAGCCTTCCAGGCGATAGGCATCGATAAGGCAAGCCTCTACGTTAAAAACCTACTAAACCTCATCGAGTACCCGCCAAGGAGTTACGAGAGAATCGTCGCTATCGCTACGACCAGTGAGGGCTTGTCGAGGAGGGAGATCGGTCGTCATAGGTGGGGTCGTTTGATGATGATGTGGAATATGCCGAGGGAGAGTTTTAGGCAGTTGTATGAGGCATTACCTGGAGAGAAACCACCGTTTGAGGATGTTTGGAGACTAACCGGTGGGAACCCAAGTGCCTTGGCCATGCTCTACGAGAATAATTGGAGATGGGATGACGCCGTGAGGGCGTTTCTTGAGCAGAGGGGGCTTATGTTTACTATAAGGTCGTTAACACCCACGGAGAGGGCTTGGCTTGAGGAGGCTGTGGGTGATCCTGACACACTATTTGATAGGGAGAGGATGGACTTGTTAAGTAAATTAGTGGGTATGAACCTCATGATCGAGGTCATGGGTAGGTATGATTACCTATGGGTTGATGAACCACCGCCAGAGAATAACCTAGAGCTGGGCATTGGAAAATACATTGCATGGCAGACACCAATACATAGGGAAGCGGTTAAACGGGTACTCGGTGAAGTGGGATGAGGAGGGTCACGGTTAGGTTTGCGAACTTGGATGTCGAGTTCACCGATAGGGATTGGGCGATTAAACAGGTGATTGATTGGGGTGAGAGAGGCACCTGGCATCCCATAGTCATTTATGGACCAGAGGGCTGTGGTAAATCCGCACTACTCAAGCAAGCCGCCGCCATACTTAGGGATCTTGGTTACGAGGTGTTTTACCTGAACCCATTGGGTTATGTGTTTGATGCCGACGTGTCATTTCCGGATATTAAGAGGGCATTCCTGGAGTTCGTGAGGGAGGCTCTTGCCGAGAATGCCCTTGGTAGGATTGCCTGGGCAGTCTTCGACTTCGTGAATAGGGTATTGAGTGTTAGGAGGGGTAGGATAGCCGTGATCGCGGATGACGTGTTCCAGGTAATTGGTGTGGATAAGGCTGCGGCCTACGTTAAGGGGTTGCTCAACATGATTGAGCATCCGCAGTACGATTACGAAAACATGGTAGTACTGGTGGCGACTAGTGAGGGATTGTCGAGGGAGGAAATCGGTAGGCACAGGTGGGCTGACATAATGCCAATGTGGAATATGCCGAGGGAGGGCTTTGAGCAACTTTATGGGAGGATTCCAGGTGATAAACCACCGTTTGGGGAGGTCTGGAAATTAACGGGTGGGAATCCCGACAAGCTTGCGGAGTTGTATAGGAATGGTTGGCGTGTTGGTGATGCGGTGAGGAAGTTGATGAATGATAAGTACCTGACAGCGGACATCATCAGGAAATGGAGGGCTTGGCTTGAGGAGGCGGTCGAGGACCCGGACAAACTCTGGGGTAGGGGTGCGCCTGAGGATTTACTGAGGTGGTTGGTTGGGAAGAACCTCATAATCTACAACATGCACTATAGAGAACGACAATTCTGGGTCGACGAGCCACCACCGGAGAGGGATCAAGAGCTTGGTATTGGTAGGTACATTGCCTGGCAGACGCCGCTGCATAGGGAAGCCGTTAGGCAGGCACTTAGGGAGGCATCTGCATGAGGAGGATTACAGTTAGGTTTGCTGACCTGGATATTGAGTTTGTTGATAGGGATGTGGCGTTGAGGATTGGGCTAATAAGAGCACGTGGTACCCAGTGGTAATCTTTGGGCCCGAGGTGTGGTAAAACGGCATTCCTAAGGCAAACCGTCGAGACGCTCAGGGAACTTGATTATAACGTACTCTATCTTCACCCACTCGATAGGGTCTTCATGGCTGAGGTTGACGAGCCAGACGTTAAGTCCCTCTTCCTCGACCTGGCCCGGCAGACGCTGGCGGATGAGAAATGGGGTAGGATCGCCCTAGCCGTATTCGACTTGGTGAGGGAGTTGTTGAGAAGGAGGAAGAGGAGGGTGGCTGTTATCGCTGACGATGTCTTCCAAGCCATTGGCTTGGACAATGCGGCTGCTTACGTCAAGGGCCTCCTAAACATGATCGAGCACCCCGTTTATGATTACGAGAAAATAGTCATACTAATCGCAACAAGTGAGGACTTATCAAGGAGCGAAATCGGCCGCCATAGGTGGGCTCATATAATGCCCATGTGGAACATGCCGAGGGAGGGCTTCCAACAGTTATACGAGAAGGTGCCCGGACCGAAACCACCATTCAACGAGGTTTGGAAATGGGCTGGTGGGAACCCAAATGTACTCCGTGAACTATATATGGCTGGGTGGAGTAGGGATGCCGTGGTGGCACAACTCATTAGGGAGAAGAGGCTAACGCCGGGCTTCATAGCTAGGTGGAGGGTTTGGCTTGAGAAGGTTGTTAATGATCCAGAGGCGCTGTGGAGCCCTGACGTACCCGAGGAATTGATTAGGCAGCTTGTGGAGAGGAACCTAATCGTTTACAACATATACGAGAGAGAGCAAATATTCTGGGTAGACCAACCACCACTGGAGAGGGATCCCGAACTCGGTATTGGGAAGGACGTAGCATGGCAAACACCAATACACAGAGAAGCAGTAAGGAGGGCACTGAAGGAAACCACGTAACTAAGTATGGGTAATCTACAATCGATTATGGAGGAATTGATTGAAGAATGCCTAAAGAAATACGACAAAGACCATAAGAACTTTTACGAAACACACAAAGAAGAGATGATATCAAAACTGCTCAAAGCCTTTGGCAATCCGACGAGCATAAAATACACATGCACAGAGGACCCGCAAGTCTCTGGTACGAGCCGAAGAGTGGATGCTTATGCAGACACGGGTACTAATAAATACGCAGTGGAGGTTAAACTATCTCTAACCACAGGAGCATCCCTAGGCAGAGGCTTGTCCCGTAAGGTAAAAGAAACGTTAGAAAGCTTAAATATAAGTGATAGAGTCATACTAGTGATAGTGATACCCGAGAGCAGTCTTGAAAATGCAAGGGATCAGTTAAGGAGACACGTAATGAGTATACTGCGTGGACTATTCAACATTCGGTTAGGACAAGACGATATAGTCATACGATACCAAGGCTTAATTGAAAACGTCGAAAGTCCATTAATGACTGTTAGATTAAAAAGACACAATAGAGAATTTTTGAATGCATTACGTGAATTTGGAATAAAGGAAATTGCATTGTTACCAATATGATAGGGATAAAAATATTAAAACCACGGACAGGGCTGATGCCAACAAGCCAAAGACGAATAACCATAGCCTTAGGTCTAGCTTTAGCGATTGCTTTGAAGAGGATTGGTGATTTTGAGATTATGGAAGCCCGTGCATGGAGGGGTGCTCCAGACACGGCGTACGTGAATGGTGAAAAGGTGGATATAGAGCTTGGTCGTCACGTCGATATCGACATTGTAAATAACCTTGCTAGGGAATTTAGGGGCAAAAAGTGGGATGGAATAACAGCAACATTAAACGGCAAGCTAGGTAAGGCTAAGCTAGGAATTGATATAGATATGTACGCTAACGAATACGTACCAGAGCGAGCGGGAATAATCAACGAGGGGTTAGAGGTTCTTGCTGAACCCAGAGGCTATATCGGAGATGAGGTCATTGATAGCTTCTATAAACTATTCGATGTGGAGTACGAAAAGATGAGAGCGGTCATTGAGGAATTAATTGCGGAAATGCACTACGTAGAGCTTAAGGTAGCAACATACACGGGAGTAAGAACATACCCACTCTGGAGAGTCACGGCCAGAGTAAATGCAATACATAATTATAGTTTCGCACCAGAAAATGCAATACCGTTGTGGTATAAGCCATGGATTAGGCAAATAACGAGAGACCTCTACAGATTACCACCACCTGGACTAGGGAAGTTAGTGGGACTTCATGGCATGAGGAGAATCATTAAAGACGTAGCATTAGGATTACGGAAATACCTAGAGAGGTATTACATAGTGACGCTTAGACCAAACGAAAACGCGGTACAATTAATCCCGAGGGCTTCATCACCATCAACGCAAAACCACAGAAACGCAATAGCAGGACTGAAGAATATATTGACGGAAGCGATGAGAGAGACGGCAAGCAAGGGGGCACAAAGAATAATCCAGGAAAAAGGATACATAGACTGGCAAGACTACATAGAAACACTAGAGGAAGAACTAAGACAAAGACTGGCGTGAAGCCCCTGTCTACGCCACGGGCCGGAAAACATTATCGGGAAATTTTAAACTTAGGAATGCAGTGACAGGGTAATGAGAAGCCAGGTAGCCCTAGCCATACCCCCACCATCCCCATCACCCACACAGACACTCTACGGCACATTAATGAAAACCCACCTATACAATACATTCCTAGAGTACACCAGGCCCTATATCGAGCACGTATTAAACGAGCCTGAAGCCGCTGAGGAGGAAGCCCAGAAGCTACTAAACGACACGAAGTTCCTCTACCTCCTAAACATGCTCTCCCAAGACGCAGCGCTCACGATCTCCGAGGACAAGTTGAGGGAAACCTGCGAGCACGTCAGGGGCAAATTCAAGGAGTTTGGCATTGACATCGAGGACCCCATGGAGATCATACTAGAACACGAATTGTGGAAGCTCCGCCAAATCAGGGAAAACTTCGACAAATTCACAACAATGCTCCTAAACTTCGCCGCGGAAAGCCCCGAGGACGCGTACAGATACGCCGTAATATTAACAGCGCTAACACTCCTACTAATAGCGAGTCTCAATGCTAAAACCCGAGAAAAGCTAGAGTCTATAGCAAATGAAATTAGGGAACTGACTGATGAACTAGAACTCTACACATTAACGTTCATGGTGGCACTAGAGGAAAACGAGGAGGAAAACAAGGCCGTAACAACCGCAAGATCCCCAGAAGAACTCAGAAAAGCCCTGGAAGCAGCATGACGCCAAGCAACAACACGCAATTATATTCCCAAAACAAACCCTTAGGTGATACGTATGGGCCTCACCTGGGTTGAGGCGGTGATTAGGAATCCCAATACGGGTAGGCACGTAACCGCTAGGGCGCTTGTTGACATGGGTGTTACCCTAACCGTGGTTCCTAGGAGGATTGCTGAGGAGCAAGGGCACCGTGGAACTCGACGAATGCATAGGCATCGTAGAGGCCATGGACAGGAAGGCATATACGCATATACTGATGTCGGAAGATGTTGTAAACATAGTACTTATGGGTGCAGTAACCGTCTCTCCGGAGACGGTGGTTTGTTTACCCACCGTCTCCTTCTCGACGGTCTCCCCGGGCCCCCTCACCGCAGTGGCTCCCCAACGGTCGCCCGCGGTTCCCAGCCTCTGCGGGTCTTGGAAACTCGGGGTAACCGATTAATTCAGAAACCACCACCTTATAAATTTTGATGTCTAAGACACCAATGAATATAAATACCACAAATGATTACGAAGACCCAAACAGCTCCACGACCCTCGAGGCACTAGGCCTTGAAGTGGATCCGGTCACGGGAAACTGATGGAGGCTAAGATCTACCTACTTTAGACTGGGGATGCCTAGGGTGAGGAGGGTTAGGCTCAGCTTTGTTCCTGGGCTAGATATTGAGTTTGTTGATAGGGATAGAGCTATTCAGCAGGTGTTGGAGTGGGGTGAGAGAGGTACGAGGTTCCCAGTAGTTGTTTTTGGCCCTGAGGGTTGTGGTAAATCTGCTTGGCTTAGGCAGGCAGCTGAGGTTTTGAGTGAGGGGGGTTATGAGGTATTCTACATCCATCCCCTGGATAGGCTTGTCCATGCAGAAGTCTCTATACCAAGCGTCAAGGAGGCTTTCCTAGAATTTGCTCGGAAAGCCCTGGCCGAAGATGCTGTGGGCCGTATTGCGTGGGCGCTATTCGATTTTGTGAGGGACTTGCTCAAGGTGAGGAAGGCGAGGGTGGCTATCATAGCTGATGATGTGTTCCAAGCAATTGGGTTAAGGTATGCGGCAGCGTACGTTAAGGGGCTTCTGAACATGATTGAGCATCCCCAGTACAGCTACGAAAACATTGTGATTATTGTTGCTACTAGCGAGGGTTTGTCAAGAGCCGAGATTGGTAGGCATAGATGGGCTTGGATGATGCCTATGTGGAACATGTCTAGAGAAGGCTTTGAGAAGCTATATAGGCAGATCCCTGAGCCGAAGCCCAGCTTCGAAGAGGTTTGGAGACTTACCGGTGGAAACCCGGGGATGCTTGCAAAGCTATACCAAGCGAGGTGGAGTATGGATGAGGCGATAAAGAACATCATAACCTCTAAAGATCTAGACACATTTATTCTTTCGCTCAGTGCTGAGGAGAGGAAGTGGTTACTGGAAGCAGTTGAGAACCCCGATACCCTGCCAGCTAAAGAGAAGCTACCACTGATGCAGAAGCTCATAGAGCTTAACCTAATCATAAGCTCCATAACCTATAGAGACCCAGAGCTATGGGTAGACCAGCCACCGCCCCAGAAAGACCTTGAGCTAGGCATAGGCAAGTACATAGCTTGGCAAACACCTCTGCATAGAGAAGCAGTTAGGAAAGCTTTGCAGGAAGTATCCACAGCTTAGATGCTCAGTCCCTTTACCCAGCACACCAGCAATGAGCACAGTAGATGCATTAACAC
>NZ_LCWN02000085.1:0-7793 GCF_002078205.2 Vulcanisaeta sp. EB80 | reverse complement strand
GCGGTTTTAAGGGCTTTACTGCCTCCCACAAAGTCCAAATACTACACGAGGGAGGTTTATGAAAGGCTTGTTAAGCTTCTCGATAAAGACACTAAGGAGTATACCATGGAGGATGTGGAGGCATTTAACGAGATCGCCGATCTCATTGAGAAGGAGGGTGTTGAGAGGAATGATAGGAGACTTATAGATTATGCGTATAAACTAAGGCTCTTCGCCCTCGTAGTCAAGGTCGTCATTGTCTACCCAAAGCTTGTGAAGTTGAGTGAGAGTAGTAGGGTTACGAAGGAGCTTATGGGCCAGGACCTACTCAAGTGATCTCTCTACCTCCAGCCTCACCCTCTCTATCTCCTCCAGAAGCTCCTCACTTGGTCTCCAATATCCCCTCCTATGGGCTTCGTATAGAACCTCTATAATTCTATGCAGCGCCCATGGGTTTGCCCTCCTCATCCTTTCCCTGACCTCTGGATTCAGTACGTACGTCTTCGCAACCTCCGTCCACACCCACTCAGCCACAGCCTTCGTTAATGCGGCATGTCCCAATAGGTACTCAATCCTCTTCATAATCTCCCTAGCGCCATCATAGCCGTGCTCAAGCATTGCGCTTATCCACTTGGGGTTGAGCAGCCTTGTCCTGGCCCAGAATTCGACAGCTTCTTCGGCACTCCTCACCCTGTCCCTAGCGCCTGTGGTGTCCATCCATAGGGCCTTCACCTTCCTGCCCGTCAAAACCTCTACGGCTCTCCTAAGCCCGCCCATAAACTCGTAGTAGTGGTCGAGGTCTCCGATGTCGTACTCAGCGGTGCTTCTGACCTGAGCAACTAAGTCAACGCTTTTTAGCATATCCGTAAGGGGTCTCTTCGCCTCCACGGCATGGGCCTTGTCCGTGTATGCGTAGCCCATGTCCTCGAGGTAGATATTCACGAGCTCCTCCTCCGTGGACCAGTTAGAGGACTCTATAAACTCAGGAAGCCTAGTCCCGTAGGTACCTGGCTTGGGGCCGAATATCCTCGCCAACGCCAGCTCCTCCCCATAAAGTCTCTTAAGTTCTAGGTAGTGCTTCCTGACGAAGTTCGCCTCCACTGGTTCATCCAACTCAGCGACGAGTTTCACAGCCTGGCTCAGTAGCTGTACTAGGTTTGGGAACATGTCCCTAAAGAAGCCGCAGATGGTCATAATAACGTCTATCCTCGGTCTGCCAAGCTCTTTAAGGGGTATAACCTCCAGTCTCGGGTACCATGGACCCCTATCCCTAATGAGCCTAACACCAAGTAGCTGGAGAATCATGCCTATCGTCTCTCCCCTAGTCTGCGCTGTTTCGAAACCCCACAATACGAAACCCAACGTCTCTGGGTACCTACCGTACCTCTCCTTAAAGCCCCTGACAAGCTCCTCAGCAATCCTGGCACCCCTGATGTAGGCGGCTCTACTGGGTATTAGCCTAGGGTCGAAGGCATAGCCATTACACCCCGTTGGAAACACCTCCGGTGTCCTTATCGGGTCCCCAGCAGCCCTAGGCTCTATGTAAATACCGTTAAGCGCCTTCAAAACAGCCCCCACTTCATCGTTCTTCCTGACCCTATCAATGAGATCCTTAATGTATTCAAGGGTTTCAACAGCCTCATCCCTAGACCTTCTAAAGAATTCCCTAGCGATCTTTCTCGGATCTTCGCCATTTAAGATACGTACTATCATCTCTCTAGCAAGTTTCTCGGCTTTATCCAAGACTTCGGAGCCTTTAACCCCATTAAACAGCTTACTTGGGTTGGATGTTACCTCGTCATAACTCAACCCCCACTCCTCAACTATGAGCCTAATTAAGGACTTTACATCCCCATCCCTCTTTACAACGAATAGCACGTAATTAACTACGTCCTCATTGTTCCACGTCCTGCCAAGGACGTGAAGACCCCTGGGTATTACGCTCTTCTTTAATTCGTAGAGGTAGTCGTGGAGCTCCTCAACGCTGGTAAACCTTATGTTCAATTCATTACACAACTCCTTTATCAGTTTCAGGACAACATTCCTCCTCTCAATATCGCGTTCCTCCTCATACTCATGAACGAGTTGCTCAAGCTCCGCATACTTACCGTAGAGGTCGGCGTTTGTGAATGGCGGTGGTGCATGCGTAACTATATATGCGTAGCCCCTCCTTTTAGCGATAGTCATCTCGGATGGGTTAGTAACGTGGTAGACATATATATTCGGGAGATCGAAGATTAGGACATCCGGCCAGCAATTCCCTGATAAACCAGCTTCCTTACCTGGTAGAAGCTCCAGGGTTCCATGAGTACCCAGGTGAATCACAGCGTCGGCCTTAAATGAGTCCTTAATCCAATAGTAGAACGCTATGTACTGGTGATGCGGTGGCAAATCCTTTGAGTGGTAAAGCTTCTTCGGATCCTCGTGAAACCCTCTGGACGGCTGAACGCCTATAAAAACGTTGCCTAGGGTGGTGCCGGGAATGATTATATTCCCATCATCATCAATGTTTATACTCCCTGGCGGTGGACCCCAGACCTTCTCAACGGCGTCCCTAAGCTCCTTAGGTAAGGCGTTATAGAACTCTAGGTACTTACTTAAGGGAAGCTTTATTGCATCTCCCTTATATGGACCCCATTTCGGGGAATTCACTAGGAGGTCTCTCACATGAGCCACAAGCTCATCCTTTGATCTCATCTCTGCTCTATACCCAGCATTGGCGAGGGATTTTAGCAGGGTTTCGAGACTCGCAAATACATCTAAATACGCGGCCGAGCCAACATTTTCTTCTCCAGGAGGGTAATTATAGATTATTATGGCAACCCTCTTCTCACTATTTGGTTTATGCTTAAGCTGAATCCACCTAGCAATTCGGGAAGCCTTCTTCTTAACCCTATCATTAAGTACGAGGATGTTCGTTTCCTCAGTATCGTCGATCACCGCGGATATTATCGGCTCTATAGCACCATCAACCTCGGGCAGGGCGATGCCCGTTATGACCTCGATTGGCGAGAGGCCCCTTGGATCATCCCTCCAATCCGAGTACCTCCTCATATATGCAATGAGGCCGTTAAATAGAAGATAGCCTGAGTCCAGAAAGAGCTTCCTGGTAGGTTCCACATCACCGCCGTAAGGTCCTCCGTTGATTATGAACCACTGAAGATTCACGACAGCATCGACGAGGGGTTTCCCGCCTGCCGTGGTGAACCCTCTCAGCGTATCTAGCTGCGTCAATATGCCCTCTGCCGTACCCCCAACAACGAAAATGGTTTCTATACCTAAAGACTCTAGCTCCTTCTTTAAAGTCTCCGCCACAGGTAAGCTTTGATCGAAGTGCATACCGCCGTAGAGAAACACCGCCACCGCTGGTCTCCTCGGCGTATATACCTGGTCCACGCACCCCTTTCCAGGCAGGAATAGACAGTTTTCAATCCCTTTACGAGGCTCCTCAAACCTTAAATTAAACCCGAGGTACTCCGATAGTAAGAGCTTAAGCATATTCTCTAGGTTGCGCTCGCCCCAGTATGTCCAGTACTTGGTTAGCCAGATATAGTTCCTGTAGTCCCTCAGGACACCTAGAGGTAAGGTTCTGAAGACCTTCTCGACAACATTAAGGACCTTAAACACATTAGCGACATTGATTCTATCAGCGTCAAAATCAAGAGGTCTCTGTCTCCTAACGAGAGTCTCCCCAGAGAGGTTGCCTAGCCTTAGGTATGCAATAGTACTTGTTCCACCAACTAGAGGCACAATGATCTTAGCCCTAGACCTAGCCATGGCCTCCTCGACATAGTTAGGTAGAAACTCACGAACATCGATTAATAAAATATCCGTATCTATAATCTTCGATGATGCCTCCTTAGAGCTAAGTCTATGGAGGTCACACGTATAAATAACGCCAAGGTTGATCCTTACTCCCGCCTCCTTCTCGACGCTCTTAACGGCGTTAAAAAGGGTTCTAAGGCTTGTCTTAGTGGAGAGTAAGGTAACCCTTAATTCCGCCATATGTATCATATTTATTCGTAATAAGTATTATGTAATTATTTATCACATACTTGAAAATAACTTTAATAAATACGCGGTAACGTGTTGGTACGTGAAGATATCCGTTATCCTAGGTTACGGAGGTTCTCAGGTTAAAGTGTTCAGGGAGGTTATGCAGAGGATTGCTGAAAAATTTGGGGTTGAGTATATCGTCACGATTGACGAGAAGAGTCCTCAGTACGTGGACTTCATTAAGAGCTCTGATGCGGTGCTCATATATGCTCACGAGCTCCCGGCGAACGTTATCGAGGCCATTAGGAGTAGTAATGCTAGGGTCATTCTAAGCTTTTCAGGGAGCTTTCAGGAGTTGTTGAGGGGCACAGCCATACTCCCTGATGCCTGGAGGTACTTTAAACTTGGTGGAAAGGAGAACATAGAGTCGCTCATAAAGCTCGTGTTGAAGTACCTTGGGCTACCTGCAGAGCCATCACCGCCAATTGAAATTCCTTGGCACGGCATATGGCACCCAAGGCTAGGTGTTTTTACATCGGCGAAGGAGTTCCTGAAGAAATACCCCTATGCGGGTAGACCTCTTGTTGCCGTGATTTTTTACCGCGGTTCCTGGCTTGAAGGTAACGTCAGTTATGTAGAGGCTTTGGTAAATGCCTTAGAGTCTGAGGGTCTTGGGGTCGTACCAGTATTTACGTTTGGCTTTAGGGACTATTTATTGAATACGCCGACAATTGAGGATACCATAAGGGAGTTTCTAATGATTGATGGGAAGCCCATTGTTGATGCCGCCATTGTATTAACCTCCTTTTTCGTACTGGATCACGGTAGGTGGTATGTTGAGGATCGCGGAAGGAGCTTTGCTATTGCTAGGGGGGTCGAGCTTTTGAAAAGCCTTGGGGTGCCGATCATAAAGCCCATACTTGAGCACTATCAAAGCATTAATGAGTGGCTTGCGAGCACCGCCGGGGTTTCACCATTTACGCAGGTATATAACGTTATCATGCCCGAGGTTGATGGGGCTATAGAGCCGATACTCGTTGCTTGCGCTAAGAAGCTTGAGGATGGTTCGAAGATCTACGAACCTTTTAATGATCATGTAAGGTTGATTGCCAGGAGGGTTAGGAGGTGGGTGGAGCTTAGGCGCACTAAGCCAAGTGAGAGGAGGATAGCCATAGTGTTGAATAACCCTCCATGCAGAGGCTTGGAGGCATCGATTGGTGTCGGGTTTGGGCTTGATGTACCGGAGACTGTCGTCAGGATTCTTCATAGACTTGCCGAGCTCGGCTATAACGTTGGTGATGCATCCAAGCTTCCCAGGAACGGTAAGGAGCTCATAAATCTCTACCTTGAGAGGAGAGCCACTAGTGAGTTTAGGTGGACTAGCGTCAAGGATATAGTCAAGAGGGGCGGATACATAGATATGGTGCCACTAGAGCTGTACATGCAGTGGTTTAATGAGCTTCCGAAGGATGTTAGGGAGGTGATGATTAAGGAGTGGGGTCACCCTGAGGACCTGGCGAGGGGGAGGATAGAGAAGATATTTGCTGGGGGGATCTATGAGGGGAAATTCATAGTGCCTGGCCTAAGGTTCGGCAACGTAGTCGTAATTCCACAGCCAAAATTTGGATGTGCAGGTGCGGGCTGTGACGGGAGAATTTGCAAGATCCTGCATAACCCAACAATACCACCACCACATCAGTGGCTAGCTGTTTATAGATGGATTACGAGAGTATTTAAAGCGCACCTAATACTCCATGTGGGTACCCACGGCTACTTAGAGTTTAGGCCTGGCAAAGGAGTCGGCTTATCTCCATCGTGCTGGCCCGAGATATCGATTGATGATGTGCCATTCCTATACATATACGTAGTCTCCAACCCAATGGAGGGGGTCATCGCCAAAAGGAGGGGCTACGCAACCATAATCGATCACTTATACCCACCAATGATGGATGCCAGGGGTGGTTTAGAGGAGCTTGATAAGCTTGTTGAGGAGTACGAGAGAGTTGCTAGGCTTGGGGAGATTCATAGGGCGAAAATTGTTTATAGTCAACTCGTGTCTAAGATCAGGGAACTAGGGTTGCCAATAAGTGTCAGTGGGCCTGAGGAGAAGGTTGTTGAGGATGTTCATAGATACCTCGACTTGGTGAGGACAAGCCAGGTTGAGGATGGGCTTCACATCTTTGGTAAAGCCGATTACGAACCAGCAAAGCTCGCTAAGGCAGCAGCAACTGTTATGGAGTTTGACACGCCCAACTGGAGATCGATCTTAAGGGCTGTTGCCGCATACCTGGGGCTTGACTACGACGATATCGTGAACAACCCTGCAGGCTTTTGCGAGAGGTTGGGTGTAAGTAATAGGAAGGCTAAGGAATTGCTCATGGAGATAGCTCAAAAGGCTTTAGAAAAACTCATCGCTATGGGAGTAGATGATGGTAACCTCGCATGGAGTGTTCTTGAAAATGCCTTAAAGGAGGTTATTTCCCAAGTCCTGCCGAGCACCTAATGGGTAATGTAAGGCGAGATTTTGCAGTAATGTTTTTAAATAGGATGCTTATCCTACTACGTGGTGCGCATCGAGGTGTTTAGGGACTTTGACGTTGAGAGGGAGTTCAAGGTGGTTGCATGAGGTTCCTGCTTGTTCTCGGTAGGGTTGGTTACTCGGTCATGCTTGAGGAGGTGTTGCGTGAGTTGCGGGGTAGGGGGCTTAGTATTGATTTGAACATATATTACGGTTATAAGTACCATAAGAGGGGTGAGGAGAGGAGCATCCTGGGGCTCATCAGGGATTCGGAGGTGGTATTGCTTTCAATATGTAATAGGTCGATAGGTGAGTTGGCGAGGTCTTACTCGAATTACGTGGTGCCCCTGACGCCCTATGCCGCCGAGTTTTCGAAGATCCCTACCAATCTCGACCTCATCAAGGTATTTAACTATTGGGATAACCCGAGCAGGGAGAACCTGAGGGATCTACTCGTATATTTATACAACACGTTCACTGGTTCGGGGGTGCCGTACGATGAGCCTAAGGTAGTGCCTGACGTGGGTTTTGTAGATGAGGAATTGAAATTCATCGAGAAGCCCGTGGTTAGCAATAGGGAGGCTCCGTTAATAGCCGTTTTGCTCTACTACCCAACAACGTTTGAGGAGGTGTCGATACTTAAGATGGTTAGGGAGTTCGTTAATGCTAATTACGTAATTGCGTATTCAAGGTATGGGTTATATGCTAATGCATTGAATAAATTGATTGAGGCGGGCATTTACCCAGACCTGGTGCTCGATTTTACATATAAGGGCGAGCCATCGTTCCCGGAGACCGCGATCTCAACCTATAGGAGGTTGAACACGGTAGTCCTCAGGGGCTTGGTCATGCACGCCGATGATGTCGAGTCCTGGCAAGCCTCGCCCCAGGGCTTGAACTTCTTCGATTTAATGTTCCAGGTCATTATGCCCGAGATAGAGGGTGTGGCGGAGCCCGTAGTTATTGGTGGTATAGGTAGATTACGTAGGTCAGACGTGCTGAACGGGGATTTATTAGGCATAGTGCCGATCAATGATAGAGTACGTAGGTTAGGCGGCAGGATCAATCATTGGCTAAGCCTTAGGCGAAAAAGTAATCGTGATAAGAGGATAGCCATCATAATTTATAATTACCCACCCGGCGAACATAACCTCGGCAGGGCATCGTACCTTGATGTTATAGAGAGCGTGAAGGTGATACTGAAGGCGCTAAGGGACGCTGGGTATGCCGTGGATGATCCGCCTAGCGACCTCGTTAAGGAGCTAATACGTGGAGGTATCGTCAATTCGCCCGAGTACGT
>NZ_LCWN02000084.1:0-8294 GCF_002078205.2 Vulcanisaeta sp. EB80 | reverse complement strand
TAACACGGTCACTGTACCAACCTAAACCATTTAATTCACCCTCATCGCTCCCACTAAACATCAGCTGGAGCCCTAGGCATATGCCAAGTATGGGTATTACACCTCTGACGCTGTTCAGTTCGTTGCTCACTGGTTTCAACTTACTCATGGCTGGGTCGAAGGAGCCGACGCCCGGTAGTATTAAGGCATCCACGGTCCTTAGTTCGGGTGGATTATTTATGATTACGGGGTCCGCTCCGGCTCTGCGTAGTGCGTTTATTACGCTGCCCAGGTTTCCAACGCCATAATTAATAACTCCGATCCTCAACATGATCACCCCTTATGCCTATTTCTTAATTCCCTACACACATCATCCATACTTAAACCCATCACCCTAAGCAAAACAAGTAGGTGGTAAATTAGGTCCGCCGTTTCCCTAATGACCCAATCCTTATCATTAGCCATTGCCGCAACCACAACCTCAACAGCCTCCTCACCAACCTTCTTCGTAATGAGTGGGACACCACCGAGGTAGAGCGAGTATGTGTAACTACCCTGTTTTTTAGACAATATTCTATCATCAATAACATCCTCAAGAGTTCTGAGAAAATCACACTCATTGCTCAAGTTCATCACCCAAGTCTACCTAACCAAGTCTTTATTGACTCGGCATGCCTAACGAAGCCCTCCCTAAGGCCCAGGGCATAGCCCAAGTCCCCAAGCTTCATAACCTCTGCGGCGTTGATAACCTCCACGGTAGCTATTGGCTTCATGAAATCCAGGGGAGTCAACACACCACGCCACCTGGCTGAGCCATTTGTTGGTAATACATGGCTTGGCCCAGCTATGTAGTCGATTAGGGCTGATGGGGTCATTATAGATATAGCTCCGGCGTTCCTTATTCCATCAATTGGTATATCAGCACCCCATATCGACACATGCTCGGGAGCCAACTCGTTGATCACGTTAACGCAGTCCCTCGCATCATCAACTAGGGCTGATACGTATGGTAGTTCACCGAGTTTTGCCAATTCAGCCTCAACCCTGGTCAGGTAATCCTCGTCCCAGGACAGCACTACGCCTATGGCAGATGCGTGCTCGAGCTGTGCTGCCAAATCCATGGCGGCGATGGGTGGGTCAACACTAGGTCCTGCGCATATCGCTAGCTCCGTTGGTCCCTCGATACCGTCAATGCCAACGTGGTTGGAAACCAGTATTTTCGCAGCCTGAACATACACATTGCCGGGACCAACAACCTTATCGACCTTGGGCACGGTAGCCGTTCCAAAGGCCATGGCGGCTATCGCATGGGCACCGCCAACCTTGAATACCCTGGCACCAAGCCTAACAGCCACATAGGCGATCTCCGGCGCTATGGTGCCGTCTCTCGTCGGTGGTGTCGCTACTATGATCTCACGCACGCCAGCCACCTTTGCAAGCACGCCGGTCATTATTAGTGTTGAGAAATAGCCTTTGGGCACGTAAATACCAACCCTATCAATGGGGACCCACTTTATGCGTCTCATAAGTCCCATGAACTCATCCATCACATCCACAGGCCTTGCCCTAGCATTTAACTTCTCAACAGACTCAATGGCATAATCAATAGCCCTCGCCACACCAGGCTCCACAGAACCAACTAACCTGCCCAACTCATCTCTACTCACCTCAAGCCCCTTAAGCTCAACGCCATCGAACTCCCTGGTGAACATAATCAGTGCGTCATCACCGTTTCTTCTAACCTCATCAATAATGGGCCTAACTCTATCAACGTAACTTCCCAGGTCCATCATCCTAGTGAACAATTTGGCAAGCTCGTTTTTGTCCACCCTCACGGGGGTTCGTAGTATTAGGGGTTAAATAACGATTACTATATATACTGAGGGAATGCTTATTTAGACTAATAATCACGTAGGAGGCGTGAGCGCTGCACCGTGGACCAGGGTATTGAGTATAGCCTTCTATGAGGAGCCTAACGTGGGCCTCGGTAAGTATAGGCTGCACTTCAACGAAAACCTATTCCTACCTAGGGAGTACTACGAGGAGGTCCTCAGGGTATTGCTGGAGCCGGACCTGGTTAGATACTACACGGAGCCACTAAACGCCTCCTTCAACAATGCCATAGCCAAGCACGTAGGTGTCGATGGTGATAACATATTCTCGACAGCCGGTGGTGATGAGGCCCTGAGGCTTTTAATACAAGTAGCCCTGCACGGCAATCGTAAATTACTCGTTGTGGAGCCGACGTACTCAATGCCGAGGGCCTTGGCCGAGTCCATGGGAATTGGGATTGCCGAGGTACTGCTAAGGCCTGATTATGAATTAGATGTGGATGCTGTAATTAAGGCTGGAGTCGATGCTGACGTCGTGTATATGTGCAATCCTAATAACCCAACGGGAAACCTGTTTAGTAGGGGCGATGTTGAGTACGTGGTGTCCAAGTTAGATTCGTTGATCATAATCGATGAAGCATACGCAGAGTTTGCCGGTGTGTCTCTCATTGATTTAATTAGGCATTATGATAATGTGGCTGTTGTCAGGACATTCTCCAAGGCCTGGGGCCTGGCTGGGCTTAGGGTTGGTTATGTGGTCGCCTCGGAAAAGGTCATTAATGCCCTAAGGAGACTCTCGCTACCTCACAATATACCCTATCCATCAATGGCCATGGTAATGAGGGCACTGCAGCTGCGGCATTACGTGAGCGAGAGCATAGAGAGGATGATCCTTGTTCGCGAGTACATGATTAGGAAGATAGAGGAGTTGGGCGTGGCACCGCTGAGGACGGTGACCAATTTCGTGACATTCCACGCCAAGAACCCGGACTTGGTGCATAGCGAGTTGGATAGGAGGGGTTTCGTACTCAGGAACCTGGGCGGTAAGCCTCTATGCCAGGACTGCCTAAGGGCAACGGTACCACCAATGCCTGTGGCGGAGAGACTATTGGATGCGATAAACGAGGTCGTTAGGCAGGTTAGGTAGTTAAGTGATTACCTAGTTTACCTTGCGTTTTATTCTGATAAACGGCTTATGATTTATTAATAAGTTAATTATCAGGATGAATGATGGCAATACCGTACTGGGAAGACCTGGGCAGGATAAGATCAAGGAGACCCCTAATTCACCACCTAATGAATTACGTGGTAATGAACGATGCAGCAAACGTGACGCTGGCGGTCGGTGCCTCGCCAATAATGGCTCACGCGAAGGAGGAGGTTGAGGAGTTGGCGGCGAAGGCTGACGTGGTTTATATAAATATTGGTACGCTCGATGATAGGTGGATCGAGTCGTTCATACTGGCTGGCAAGGCTGCATCTAAAAATAATGTGCCTGTGTTGCTTGACCCAGTAGGTGCAGGTGCCACGAGACTTAGGACCGAGACGACGTTGAGGATATTGAACGAGGTTGAGGTCAGCGTCTTGAAGGGGAATGGTGGCGAGATGATGGCGCTGGCTGGTCGCGCAGGTATGGTTAAGGGTGTCGACTCCCTAGGTGAAGCGAATATTGATGTTGCTGAGAAGTTGGCTAGGGAGTATGGCGTCACTGCGGTTATAACGGGGCCTAGGGACTACGTATCAGATGGCAGGAGGTATGCCATAGTGAGTAATGGAACACCAATGCTCCAGTACATAACCGGTTCGGGGTGTATGGTTGGTTCAGTCATAGCCAGCTTCATGGCAGTGAATAGGGATTTCCTAGTAGCCTCGGTCGAGGGTTTGGTCACCTTTGAGATAGCCGCAGAGAAGGCAGAGAGGAAATCCTCAGGACCAGCCACACTGAAGCTTCACCTAATCGATGAATTGTACAATATGAAGCCCGAGGATTACGGCATGGCTAGGGTCGAGTTGAAGGTGTAAATGGGGATACTTGCCACGTAATACTTTTTACTCTAAAGTACCGAGCAGCCTTGAGGTTTAATGAAGGCTGTTGTTGTTTATGAGAAGGGCAAGTACGAGGTTAGGGATATACCATTGCCGAAGATTAGTGATGGTGAAGTGCTGATTAAAATAAACTACGCCGCGCTATGTTACAGAGACCTCCTACAACTCGCGGGCTACTACCCCAGAATGAAGTACCCCATCGTGCTTGGACATGAAGCGGTGGGTATTGTGGTTGAGTCAAGGGACGCGAGGTTTAAGCCGGGAGATAGGGTTGTGCCGCTACTGCATGAGCCTGATGGTACCTGTGAGTTTTGTCTACGTGGGTTAGACGCGTATTGCGTTAATGCTGGTAGTTATGGTGAGAACTTAGACGGTTTCTTTGCCGAGTATGCCAGGGTATCCGCTAATGCCATAGTTAAGGTCCCCAATAACGTACCTGATGAATTGGCTGTATTAACACCATGCGTTCTGGCCATGATATATAAGGGATTAAAAAAGGCTGGGCTTATGAGAGGTGAGACGGTTGTTGTTACAGGAGCTAGTGGTGGTGTTGGTATCCATGCCGTGCAGTTGGCCAAGGCAATGGGTGCGCGGGTAATCGCGGTTACGAGATCTGAGGATAAGGCGAGCTTCATTAGGCGGTTTGCTGATGATGTTGTCGTGGCATCGAAATTCAGCAATGCCGTTAAGTCCCTAACGGATGGGGTCGGTGCTGATGTGGTTATTGAGGCTGTCGGTACGCCAACGCTTGATGAGTCATTGAGAAGCCTTCGTATGGGTGGTAGGGCAATAATTATTGGTAATGTTAATCCAGACGAAACATACGCACTTAGGCTTGGTTATATAATAATGAAGGATGTATCAATTATTGGTAATGTACGTTCAAATAGATCCGATGTAGCCGAGACACTTAGGCTATTGGGTAGCGGCTTAGTTAAGCCCGTTATTGCAGTCACATACCCATTGGATAGGTTTAGTGATGCACTGGAGTTTATGAGGAATAGTTCCAGGATTGGTAAGGTGCTTATAAAAACTTAGTTAGGTCTAGCTTTGAATTATAATGATTAATATTGAATAATTACATCGTCTTATCTACGGTGCATATCTTTATCTTCTACAATGGGAGAAGAGTTAATAAATAGGTCTAGGTAGACTTGGTACAATGCCTGTTGACTTAATGTGGGTCATAGGCGGACCCCAGGGTGGTGGTATTGATACCGGTGCCAACGTGTTCATGAGGGCTGTAGCGAGGGCTGGTTATTACGTGATTGGTGATAGGGAGTACTTCTCAAACATTAAGGGTAGGCATAGCTACTTCATGGTTAGGGTTAGTGATGAACCTAGAGGAGGACTATTGAGCCCCATTGATGTTTTGGTCGCCCTGGACGCAGAGACCGTGTTCACCCACTTCCAGGACGTTAAGCGTGGTGGTTACGTTGTTGTTGATACATCGACCTTCAACACAAGGCTTGATCAGCTACAATACATGGAGGATGAATTGAAGGATAGGCTTAGGGAGTGGTTTAGCAGGGCTGGTGTTGAGCCAACGGTAAAGGGCATCGTGGATTATCTGAGGAGTAATGGTGTTAACGTCATGATAATGCACTACGCAGACCTACTCCAGGAGGTTAAGAAGAAGCTTCATGATGTTGATTTACCATCACTAATTGGTAGGTACTCCAACGTTGTTATGACTGCGTATTCAACGGCAGCCATGGGATTACCAATGGAGTACGTGTTTAAAGGGCTTGAGGATGTGTTCACTGGTAGGAGGGGTAAGTTACTTGAGTATAATAAGGCGATTGTTGAGGTGGTTTACGAATACGCGAAACCCATGAAAACCAACATAACACTATCACCAATTAAGAGGGGTGTTAGGGCTATCATAGTTAACGGTAATGAGGCAGTGGCCATGGGCAAAATACTCGGTGGGCTAAGATTCCAGACGTACTACCCAATAACGCCAGCTGCCGATGAGTCCTTCTTCATAGAGGCGCACGATACCGTGGACCTAGACCCAGTCACTGAGGAAGCCAAGGCCCTTGAGAAGGCTGGCATTGTGGTTGTGCAGACTGAGGATGAGATATCAGCAATAAACATGGCGATAGGTGCGGGTATAGCTGGTGCTAGGTCTGCAACTGCAACATCGGGGCCGGGCTTAAGCCTCATGGTCGAGGGTGTCGGTTTTGCTGGGATGAATGAGGTGCCCGTGGTAATAACGCACTACCAGAGGTCTGGACCTAGTACTGGGATGGCGACCAGGAATAGTCAATCCGACCTAAGGTTCGTGATGCACATGGGGCATGGCGAATTCCCAAGGATAGTGATATCATCCGGTGATCACAGGGAGGCTATTGAGGATGCATTCAAGGCGCTCAACTGGGCTGAGAGGTATCAAATGCCGGTCTTTCACCTGGTCGATAAGGCTTTGGCAAACTCCTACTCAACAGTTATATGGGACTTGGATAAGAAATCATTAAAGATTGATAGGGGATTGATTGTTACAAAGGACGAAAATAATTACAGAAGGTTTAGGATTACGAAGGACGGTGTGTCACCAAGGTCAATACCAGGGCTCGGCCCAATATTCTGGTTGACGGGGGATGAGCACGATGAGTACGGCCACATAACGGAGGACCCAGTAACCAGGACAGAGATGTATGAGAAGAGGATGAAGAAGCTGGAGCTTGCGGATAAGGAGATACCGCTGGAGGACAAGGCTAGGCTCTATGGTCCAGAGGATGCGGATGTAACAATAGTTGGTTGGGGATCAACAAAGGGTGCAATAATTGATGCCATGAACGTACTAAGCAACGAGGGTTACAAGGTCAACTTCCTACAGTTAAGGATGTTTATACCATTCCCAACCGAGTTCGTGAGGAGGGTCCTAGGTAGGGGTCAGTTAATAATTGATGTTGAGTCGAACTATGAATCACAGGCGGCCAGTGTAATTAGGGAGAGGACTGGGATTGAAATAAGGCATAGAGTGGTTAAGGTGACCGGTAGGCCGATATTCGTCGATGAAGTCTACGAGGCAGTGAAGAAGATATTGAAGGATGGCGATGAGGAAATAGTCCTAATGAAGGGACCATAAAATCAACCCTATACTTAAATATACCCTAAAATAATTCATTTTTATGAGGGCAGTCACAGTAATACCTGGAGTACCTGAATCACTGAGACTAAGGGACGTACCAAAACCAAGCCCCGGTAAAGGCCAGGCACTCCTTAAGCCCATTAGGGTTGGTATTTGCGGTACTGATAAGGAAATCATCGAAGGAAAGTACGGTAAGGCACCCGAAGGTAGCGAATACCTGATCCTTGGTCATGAGGCTGTGGCGTCGGTGGCTGAGCTCGGGGATGGTGTCGACAACGTATCGGTGGGCGACATCGTAGTACCCACAGTGAGGAGACCATTTAATTGCGACCTACCCGTGGACTTCTGCCCGGTGGGCCACTATCTTGAGCATGGTATCTGGGGTCTCCATGGACATGCCGCCGAGTACTCCGTGACAGATGCGAGGTACCTAGTTAAGGTTCCTAAGGATTTACTAGACGTAGCCGTACTCACCGAACCACTCTCCGTGGTTGAGAAGGGCATAGACATGGGGCTCAGGATTGGGCAGGCAAGGTTTGACTGGAAACCAAGGACAGCCCTGGTGCTTGGAGCCGGCCCCGTGGGCTTACTGGCAACGATGGTGCTCAGGCTCATGGGCATATCCACAGTAACCACAGCCACAAGACCACCCGAAAGCCTAAAGGCGAAGTTAGTCCTTGAGTTGGGCGGTAAGTACGTGGACTCCGCGGTAGAGCGAGTAACTGGGGAGTTTGACATAGTCGTTGAGGCCACAGGATCGCCCCAGGTCGCTATTGAGGGCTTAAACCACCTAGCACCCAACGGTGTCTACGTACTGCTTGGTGTCTATCCCAGTGGTGGCTCGATGAGTGAGGTTGGTGGTTTGATGACGAGCATGGTGCTCAACAATAAAGTCATTGTTGGCTCTGTCAATGCAGGAATTAAGCACTTCGAGATGGCCCTTGAGCACTTGAGGAGGGCTAAGGAGGAGTTCAATAATTGGCCGCTTAAGTTAATAACAAAGAGGGCAACCCTCGAAAATTACCAAGAGGCGTACACCTGGACGCACGACGACATAAAGACGGTGCTTGAAATCAACCCTGCATAAGCCTACAACCAAGCCCAAGCAATGAATCCCTAAGGTCTAAACCATCATACAAAATAACGCAGCCCTTAAGCATCTCCCTAATTACTGGGTCGCTCAAATCATCAACGCTAAGTACTAAGAGATCTAGGGATAGACCACCAGGCTTTAATCCCCTAATCCTAAGCATTAACTCTCTTTCATCAGGAACCTTCCTAAACACCACAGCAACATCATAATCACTGTAAGGCATGTAATCACCACGAGCCCGGGAGCC
>NZ_LCWN02000083.1:0-8541 GCF_002078205.2 Vulcanisaeta sp. EB80 | reverse complement strand
TCGTTCCTGTGAAAAATGCTTTTAAATTAAGCATTATGGCGTGATGTGATGAGTAAAGCAAAAACTGTGAGTAAGATTGAGACTAAGGTGGTTACCCCTACACCATTGGGCATTCCTATCGATGTGAGGATTACGCAGTGGGTTGCCATACTCTCGGCGATTGTTTCCTTCACGGCATTAGCCTATTACCTAAGGCTTTACCCAGTACTCCTATATGGCTGGTACATAAACGAGTTCGACCCATACATAAGGTTCTTCATGACCGAGCAAATGCTTAAGTACGGCACGATTAAGGGGCTGCTTTGGTGGTTGCACAAGGGTTATGGCGTCGTATTCACGCATTTCTGGTACCCCTGGGGTATTAACTGGACAATAGTACTATCGCCAGGTGTATCCTGGCTAGGCGTCCTAGCCTACAAGGTGCTCTCCCACCTGGGCTTTGACCTATTGCAATCAGTTGTATTATTGCCCGCCATTGCCAATGCCGCCGTGGTTCCAGCCATGTTTTACCTGGGTTATAGGCTTGGTGGTAAGTATGTAGGCCTACTGGCTGCCCTATGGTCTGTTTTCACGACGATGTTCCTGCAGAGGGGTACGGCGGGCTGGTTCGCTGATGCTCCATTGTTTCAATTCTTCGCAACCCTAGGTCTCGCCTTCTACATAGAATCACTCAGTAGGAGGGATAATTATTGGTTATTATTTGCGATCCTTTCGGCATTGCTTAACGGCATAAATGTGTGGACCTGGGGCTCCTATGTATTTCTATGGAATTTCTACGGACTGTTCACAATAGTGATACTACTCTATTTATTAATCAAGATAGCCAGGAGACAAAACCTACCCTTTGCTGCTGATAGGCTTATCATGACATACGTGATAGTTGATTTAGGGTTCTCCGCCTTTATAATTACGACGCCGAGGTACGGTTTCCACACGTTGGTGTCAGGCATGGGTGGTATGGCTAATGCCGCACTGCTGTTCTCGATAATTGCGTATCTCCTCATTAAATTATACCCAAGATTCCCGAGAATAATGACCACGGTGGTTAGGTATTTCCTCATGGCTTTGGTCGTCGCCGTAATCGTTGTCATAGGGCTTAGTTTCACCTCAATAGGGGGTAAATTCCTGGGAGCGTTGGCGCCCCTCGCCAGAAGTGCCATTGTGCAGAGCGTCGCTGAACACTCCCCATCATCATTACAGCAAAGCATTTATAACGTATCGATAACATTACCCTTCGTAATATACACGATATTATTATCCGTAATATCGCTATCACTGCCTGCGGTGTTGATAAGCGTTGGATCCTTAGCCGCCGCCTACTTCGCGTCATCAGAGGTATGGTTATTCATGGTACTGGGCGTATTCTGGATACCCGCGACGGCCTACGGCTTCGTTAAACTAACGGAACTTGCATTGAGCAGGCGCGCCATGATTGGCTTATCAATAACGGCATTGCTTGGTGTTGTTTTAGCGATAGCCCTAGTAATCAACATACAACCTGCGTTGTCCATGTCAATAATGCCTCAGCAGATAGTTAGTACGGTTACGCCACCATTCCCAACACCTGACTGGCTTGACGCACTTCAGTGGTTGGCCTATAATACCCCACCAAATGCCACTGTACTTTCGTGGTGGGATTATGGTTATTGGACAGCAATAATTGGTAATAGGACGAGCCTCGCGGATAACTCCACAGTGAATGGCACACAGATAGCCCTTATAGGGAGTTTCTTCATGTCCAACCCCTACAATTACACGGGTGTTTTAGATAAATTAAATGAGCTACACGACCCGCAGTACATATTGATATTCGAGCCATACTACGTCTATGGACCCATAAATGCCACAGGCACAGGCCCAATGTGCGTGCTTATTCCTGAGTACCCAGCCGGTGGCGATTTCGCGAAGAGCTACTGGATGGCTAGGATAGCTGGGTATTCAACCAATTACATAGCCAACACATTCATATCACCGGCGCAAATAGGTGGATCAACGATCTATGTACCCTACGCAAACAACACATTCTACGCAGCCTATAACGTAACACTGTACAGCCTAATGTTTAATTCCGAAGTGGTTAGTTCATCATACACGGTATGGGCAACCTGCCTAAGGAATGGTATACCTGCGTATTGGATATTCGAGGGAATACCAACAATTATGCCGGAGGCTGGTGGGGCATCCTTTAAGCTAGCCTACATTGGTTTACCTGGGTATGAGGGACCCGTGACACCCTGGTACTACCTGGTCTACCCGCCGCCATGGGCTCAGTTGGTGTATGTCTCCAGGCCCTATGGTTGGGTGATTATTTACAAGATTAATTACAGCTTGTTAAGAGCCCTGGCTGAAAACCAGACCCTACCTAGTTCCTGAGCCCTGACTTGCGCTTTGTTTGTGACTTACGAGTATTGCGTTAATAATGTCCTGGCTTAGCTTGATTTCGCCACTCATTATCTTCATTAATAATCTATACCTGCCATACTTATCGTCTAGAGAGAACTTCGGTGGGTGTGGGATTTCGAGTTCGCCGCCGCAGTATGGACACCTATCCTTCCTCATTGTGTATCTACCGCAATTTTTGCACCTCCTCAATATCGAATCCATTGATTACTCACCTATCCTCGTGAAGCTAGCCTCACCACCCCTCTTCTTAATCTCCGTGGTTATGAAATTAACAACGTCCTTCAACACCAATTCAAGCTTCTTGGGATCCTTACCAACAATATCTATCCTATACCTAGGTGGGCCTATTGTGTATATTCTAACGCCATCAACACCCTCCTTCCTAGCCAAATCCATAGCCTTCAATAAGACCTCCCTAACGTGCCTAACACCGTCTGGTTTAATGCTTATTATCCTAATAACGCCCGAAATTTCTGTTGACTCGACCTCAATCCTCTCCTTGGCAACTTCGTTGATCGCGTTTATGACATCATCACTAAGCCCCAACTTCCTTAAGTCACCTGCTCCATGCTTAGCCGCATTCTCGAATATCGATAGGAAATCACCGTAGTAATCCTCGAGCTTCCAACCAAAATCCTGTAATGCCTTATCGAGGGGCATATTCAGTTTCTTAGCAACTAACTCGAGGAGCTTCACGCCCTTCAACGTCCTCTTCCACTTGGCTAACTTCTCCCTCTTCTCCTCCTCCCTAACCTTCCTAAGCGAGACGTCAATAAGCCTCCTACGCGCATCGACCCTAATAACCCTAAAAACGGTCTTCTGCCCTAATCTTAGGTAGTCCTTTATGTCGTGGAACCAGGATTGAACCACCTCATTGATTGGCGCATAGGCTTCTAAACCACCATATTCATCAAGGAGTACGTAGGCTCCATGCTCCAGGATCTTGTACACGGTGCCTATCACGAGGTCACCTATGTCCGGCAGCTCCTTCCTAGAAATTCTGACAGATAGGACGTTCTTCCTAATCTCATCCACCCTATCCTCCCTCTTGCTCATTGCCTATGGTGATTATGGACAGAATTTATACCTTTTTCGTCAATTAACCTCGACATCGTCTAATTAATCATAGAATCGATGCATGATACCCAGGACGCAGGCTGCACCTACCTAGTAACAAAACTATGTCCTTAAACGTTACTTACTAATTAGATAGATATTAAGAGGGCCTAGTCGTATGTCGCCACGATTGTGGCGCCAACGATCCTACCCTTACCTCCGGTGGGCTCTATCAATACGTTACCGCAGACTAGGCACCTAACAACCATGGCTGGTCTATCGAAAACCACCTGTTCATTACCACAGTTATTACATCTAACCCTCAGGAACTTTGAGCGTGGTCTCGGTACAAGGACTGATCGCCAGTTTGTGGGCATTATTATCACCTCGTTTCAGCCAACTCAACCTTCTTCAACCTGCCCAGCGGCTTCATTATTACGTAACCGCACTGCCTGCACTGTAGCTTGACCACTATCTTCTTCGTGGTCTTAGAGAACCTCTTCTGCTTGGGCTTTCTGCTTGAGCCATAACCCTTGAGCTTCCTCAAATACCTCCTCTGCCCCTCAGCTAGGTTCCTCCTCTTCCCATGGCTGTATATGGTGACCGTGTGATCCGTGTACGTATTACACCTCGGGCAATACACCCTAACAACCTTTGGGAACTTCACGACATACGTGAGGTAAAACCCCCTTTTATACTTTTACCTCAGCATATCTAACGAATAACATCAACAACACCTCTACGCATTAACTCCTCAGCATCAGTCCTAGGTAGCACCACTAAATCAAACTGCGAGAACGGACCTAGCGACACCAGACGAACGCTGTAGAGAGTTGGGAACCCCTTCTTAAAGGAGACTATTGATAACCCCTCAGCCTTGCTTTCACGTGCCTCGGCAACCCTCAACTCCAGGAGCGGCATTAGAAACCTTCTTTCCTCGATAAATAATAATTCCTGGGGAATATCCTTACCCACCTGGTAATACCTCATTATCTTCTCAATCCTCCTCCTAACAAACGATGCCAATGCCTCCCTAACCATGTTTCTCATGGATTCGAGTAATTCCTTATCGAGTACATTACCACCTATGGATAACCTATTATTAATTTCTTGGATTAATTGGGCATATGACTCATATGGTGGTTTTTGAAGATCCTCGGTGCTCGTCTCCGTCCTCACTAAATCGAGTAGTCTCTTTAGTGTGTCGCTAATCAACGAGCTCACCCCAATTAGTCATTACTAGGTAGATACCTATGTATGTGGGCACCTTAATGATACTACCCTCATCACCAACCACATCCTCGCCCAAAACCCTCCTCACAGGTAACTTCTTAATTAACCTAAGTGTTAATGAACCCTTCCTGAACTGTATCGCCTTATCGATTACGTACTCAACACCCCTCTCCAAATCGCTTGGGGTTAGCTTAACCACTCGGAGGCCCGTCTTTCCATGCAGTGAATTCGGCATCCTAATGAGCCTATGTACATCCATAGTCACAACCTCATCAATATGCGTAGACAACCTCTCACTAATCACTGAATTGAACGAGCTTAATTTCCGAACTAGGTACTTACTAACCCTACCTCTACCACTCCTACTGGTAATACTATCCAGAAGCCCTGAGTCAGTCTCATGAATAACTGAGGCAAGCCTACCGCCGATGCCCCTCAACTTCATGTCTATAAGAACAACATTACCCCTAATTAGGTGCTCGATATCGAAGCCACGCAGAAGCAGGTAATCAACTATCTCCCTCCTCTCCTCGTCACTCAAGCCCCTAACCTCCGACGACTCAATATGAACATGAAAACCCCTATGCCCACTGAAGAAAATCTTTATTGATGAGTCGGAGAAACCAAAGTCCTCTATCAGGGAGTCGAGAAGCTTATTCACCTCCTCTGCGGCATCACTTAGGCATTCCAGAGTCATTAACTCAACACCTTGGCAGCTCTGGGTTGGTAGGTGATCACCGTCTATATCGAACACAAGGTCAGCGCCCAACCATCCCTTGGCGTCCATGTCCTGGTTTGTTGGGTCTTTGTATATGGCTGTTGAGTAGTATATGTGCGATGGCGTGTTACTAATGAGGAAGTGCTTTAGTTCCTCCTCGTTTTTGAAGCCCATGTGCCTAACCATGCCCTCCTTATCGAAGAATTGAAAACCAAACTCCCTACCCTGCAAGTCACTAACCTCAGACAAATCAATAGACCTATAGTAATTCCGGAACAATACCTTAACCAGGTCTATGAAGCCCACCATCTTATGAAACTCCCAGCACAAATACCGTAATAAAGGGTTTTATCACCATTTTCAAGTATTACCTTTATTGCCCAATTACTCAATCATTGGCGCTATGTAGTATGTCAACTTACCACCCATGGGTATCTCGAAGGTTAAGGCTATGGGCTTCTGCGTGGCAAACTCTATAGTTACGATATCACTAATCCTATAGGCCTTGGACACCGTATCAACTAGGTAATCAAGGCTGTACTTAGCTGTGGCTGGCTCCTTAAGGTCGTACTCAAACATTACCTCACCCTCCTTCTCAAACTTAACCTCCACATCACCCTTATCACTACTCGCCGATATGTATAGACCATCATCCTTAGCGTCAAATTTGACCGCATCGGCAATAACGTCGGCATCCTTGAGGGCCTCGTTTAGTGAGTCGCTGGATACCTTGGCTAGTACCGTGTATACTACCTTGGGTGTTGGTAGTTCCTCGGCGCCAATGTCTATTAGGGGTAGTGTCATTGTTCTCGATGCCTTGCCCAGGAGCCTAACCTTTAACTTGCCCTCGCCAACCTCAATGCCGAGCTTGTCGCCCTTCTTAATTCTCCTAAGTAGTTTCTTGAAGTCATCGAAATTAACGCCAATCCTAACCTCCTCATTGAGACTCTCTGGGAATTCCTCAAAGGCTTCCTTCGGTATTAATAGGTCTATCATGGCTGTTCTTGATGGGTCTAGGGCCCTTAGCTTCAAACCATCGCTTGCCAGTGTGAAGTTTGCCTCCTCAATTAATGCGGACACCGCATCCACTATTTGCGAGAACTCCCTTGCATCTGGGTATGTTATCTTTACCTCAGAGGACATCAATTACCAAGCCCGCAACTTAAATTTAAACCCTACATCCTCAACAAAAACCGTAATACCCAATCTCTCAATCAATTTTGATCACTCATACTCACGCCAAACATAACCACACCTAGTACATTTGTAAAACCTTGTTGGCGGCTCATCCGCAGCCCTCGTTTGCTGAACCCAGAAGTAAGCCTCCTCATTGCCGCACCTTGGGCAAACCTTTCTAACCTTCGGCAAGGCCTCCTCACCAGACTTGGTGAGTACTATCGGTTTATCATCCCTCCTATTCAATGTTGTTTTCTCCACAAGCTTGGCACTACTGGTATTTGCCTCCTCAACATAACCGCACTTCGGGCATTTCCAAATGGTCTTACCACCCTCCTTTGCTAAAACCATCATGCTCCTACAACGGGGGCAGAACTTTATGGCCATTGCACAAAACCTCGAGGCAACCCATTTATTAAACCTTCTAAACATTGCATCGATTATGTAATATTTATTAACCCTAACAACCAGCGTTTCACGACCAGCCTTGGTTAGTGTTAGGGATGTACCTGCTGAGTTATTGATAAGGGAGTTGGCCAAGTACCTCAGGGAAAACGTGCCTCAGGTCAAGCCGCCAGACTGGGCATTATTCGTTAAGACTGGGCCAAATAAGGATAGGCCCCCAATGCAGGATGACTGGTGGTACGTTAGGGCCGCCGCAGTGCTTAGGAAAGTATACTTAAATGGTCCCGTGGGTATTGAAAGACTTAGGATGGCGTTTAGCTATAGAGCCAAGATCGGTGTCGGCGTCAGGAGTGAGAGGACTAGGAAGGCTGGTGGCGCAATAATCAGGAACATACTTCACCAACTCGAGAGTGCGGGGCTCATAACAAAGACTAAGGGGGGTAGGGTCGTGACACCCCAGGGTAGGGCACTACTCGATAAGCTAGCCCTAAATATACTCAAGGAACTAGCCAAACAAAATCCAGAACTTAGCAAGTACGTAACCCCAAAACCTGCGGAGCAGGGCTAAGTGATTAGTTAGATTAGGTTAATAAAGGGTTTTAACTACTCTTTGGTAAGAATGTCTGTCAACGAGGGTTATGATGAGGAGCAATCAGGTGGTGATGAGGAGATTGAAGCCATTAGGCAGAGGAAAATGCAGGAGCTACAGAGACAGATTGAAGAGGAGAGGAGGAGGCAGGAACTCGCGGCCCAGAGAAGAGCCGTGCTTAGGACAATACTAACGCCCGAGGCTAGGGAGAGGCTTGATAATTTACGGATAGTTAGGCCGGAGCTTGTTGAGACTCTTGAGCAACAATTGATAACCCTGGCCCAGTCAGGTAAGGTAAGGGTGCCGATCACCGACGAGGATTTGAAGAGAATTCTGGAAACAATTTATAAACAGACCCATAGGGAGTTCAGGATAAGGTATAGGTGATAGGCATGGCAAGAAACAAACCCCTAGGCAGGAAAATTAGGCTGGCGGCAGCAGGTAGGTCAAATAGGGCACCACCAATTTGGGTAACGGCAAAGACCAACAGGAGGGTTTTGACGAACCCAGCCAGGAGGCATTGGAGGAGGGTTAAATTGAAGGCATAGTTATAAATAAAATAAACAAAATAATAAATTGAGTCTAATGCTTCCACCTACAAATAGGATTGTTTTAACGGGCTATTTGCTCGGCATAGCGACGATAATACTCGCAATATACCTAATAACGCACCCATTCGTTACTCACATGTACTATAACGGACCAATAAATAATACGTCAATAACCATACAAACGAACCCAAGCGACTACATAATCCTACTTGCACGTGCATACAACAACACAGGGGCTGAGCTTAATGTAATGGTTATTGAACGTGTACCCGAGACAAACATCACGGTTCCTCAATACTACTCAATTAGTTTAAAACCGGGTGGTAACAGGACCATGAGTTTCATGCTTGTTTATCAGGTGAGTATTGATGGCAACGGTTACGTAACACTGGTGGGAATAAGGAGGACAC
>NZ_LCWN02000082.1:0-9104 GCF_002078205.2 Vulcanisaeta sp. EB80 | reverse complement strand
GCCGGCGAGACCTGCGTTATCTTGATTGGGCACTCCGGCTCAGACACGCTGTAGCTCAGTGTAACGCCTGGTGCTGGGCCGAAGCTCGATAGAACAACCACTATGTTGGCTGTCGTTAGTATATTAGATAGCGTGAAGGACTCAATGGCCTCTGTGGCAGTCACAGTCCTCTGTATGCTGAAGGTGTTCTCAAACACAGGCACTAGGTAGAGCGTTGCACCACTGCTTACTGCCTGCTCTATCTGCTGCCACGTCAATGGTGTACCATTCGCCGCGTAGTAGGCAACCACGTAGTAGTTCGTTGGTGGTAGCTGGCTTGTGGCTGGTGGGTATATCCTGTAATCAACAGGTGTTATCGAACCGTCAGTGCCGGTCACGTTGAAGCCTAGTAACTCATTGCCCATGGTTGGCTGGTCAAACACAACAACCAATGCACCAGGTATGCCGGTGCCAGTGGCGCTCTTTAGGTATATCGTGGCCGGCACAACGTGAGTCTCAACAACAGGCGTGCTGAACGCATCGCCTAGGGTCTGCACATCAGTTGATATAGCCGTGTCGTATATGTCGATGTATGGGTAGACACCCTTGGTTATGTTATACAGTAGGCAGCTGTCGTACCAATACACAGCAATATTAGCGGGAACGCCCTCTTCCGTAGCATTGGGTAACGGCTGCATCAACTGACCATTCAAGCCGCTGAAGTCAATGGCTATTGGCGCAACACCCGCACAGAACCTCGGCGCACCCGACACATACTCAACAACCATCTGGTTGGGCAACGGCCTACCATCCCAGTCCTCCACAGCACCAAGCGCCGCTGTTGGATACCAGAAGTATAGCTTAGCCTCAGTATCATTACTCGCCGTAGGCATCACCGGGTACTGACCACTGTATAGGTACACATAACCAGCAATATCCCACGTAATATGATAGGGTTGCGGCGTAACAGTCGCATTAACATACTCAGGCTCACTACCGGCATACAGCATTAAGAAATCAATACTCGGCGACTCCAGCGGAGCCTCTATCTGGCTTATACTGTAGGTCAATGGGCCAACCTTGACCGTACCGTTCGGGTACACCGTGAACGGCAATGCCGTACCATTAACTAGGTAGAACGTGGCGTTGGGTGGCGCGTAGTAGAACTTAACGCCTAGATCGGGTATGTACGGCGTGTAGTTCCCTAGGTCACACCACGTCGAGTTGAACTCATAGCTACTACCGTAGATGTACTGCACCGGTATGTCGGCAATAGTATCTGGACTAATCTCAGTAATCGGCACGCTGATTAGGTAGTACCTAACTTCCTCTAAAAGCGGATATTTTAAGTACTTAACTGGTACTGAGTAGTTAATTGCGGCAACGAATATCGGGAACGACGCATTGTTGTAAACCTCAACACTCTCTAGGGCAACGGTCCTCAGGTTGTACACGCCACTAACCTCCTGTATTGCACCTAGTGTTACGTTCCACAGATCCTCTGGGAACAACGTGTCGAACCTCAGCATTGGGGCTGATGTGCCGCCTGTGCCGGCGCCTATTGCCGTCATGTAGAACGAACCACTAGCACTCACAACGCCCGGCGGCCACTCACCAACGTAGACTGTGGTCGCATTACCCATTGGCGTTATGTAGTTGAGCAGCACGTAACTGCTTATTGCGTACTCGGGCAGTGGCGATACTGCGCCAGCCACGTACTGGCTTGGCTTTATGACTGGCGTTATTGAGCCGTAACCAACATTCGGCGTGCTTGTCGTGCCCATTATCCAGAACCTGGCAATCCTAGTACCGTAGGCGCCGGTCGTCGGTGCCCACCACGGCATATCAAACACAGCCTCACCATTGGAACCAACTGGTATCACCACTGTCAGTGGGCTTCCGAAGTATGGATACCATGTTGCATTAACCGTTGGGTATGTGAATGTTACAGTCTTTGTTGTGGATGTGGTGTATGTTGTGTATAGATTCTCAGTGTAGTAGTTAACCACACCGCCGAAGCCACTGCTTATCACTGGGTATGCTATGTGCGTGTGGTCTCCGTAGTAGGCTGGCGGTAGTACGTAGTAGGTCCCACTACCGTAGACGTAAAGCACCACGGCAACCTCTGTTGGCGACTGCACAACACTGCTTATCTTGCTATAGCTCAGGTACACATACAGCGGTATTGCCCTAACCATGGCCTCCTGGAACTGCTGCGTAACGTTGACGCTGTACACGTAGTACCAACCGGTTGCGTTAGCCGCGTATATGCCTATGGTGGCGTTGGTCACGGAAGTCATGCCGGTGGCGTTGATGTATGCCTCCCACAGCCTATAGCTCGCTAGATTCGGAACCGCGGTGTAGTTAAATTCAACCATGCTTGACGCCTTCTGAGTAACCTCAACGGCATATGTTGTTGGATACACACCACTCAGGCTCGTTGCCTGTAGGGACTGTGATGAACCATCGATTACAGCAGGTATTGGCGTTACGGGCTCCATCAATGACTCATTAACCAACAACCTATACTCGCTATAGATGGTTGGTGGTGGTGCGTATAGGAAGATGTCGTTCGGAATCGCCGTTGCGACTATTGTTGTCCCTACGTGGGCATATATCGGTATGCCCATGGTTAAGTTGAACGTGACTCCTATCGGCGTTGTGGAGAACACGTTCGGGTATATACTGGTCATGTACAGCGGTGTCAGACTCGTTGTTGGGCTGCTTGAATTAACGAAGAAGCCGCCCAGGTTGGGCAGTACGTAGCCGGCTAGTGAGTATACATTGCTTATGTTCTCCTCACTCGGTGCCGCTTCTAACTGCCAGTAGTTAATGGAGTTCTCGACTATTGCGGAGGTACCCTTCGCGGTTAGGTTAAGCACTGTGACATTTAGTATTCCGAAGCTCATCACGTTGAATGGATAGGCCGTGTTATTTATATACGTTAAGGCTGTCTGCGTAGATAGGGCTGAGTATTGCTTCATCACGTACTCTCTGTACAGTACGTCAGTGAAGGTTAGCCCTAGGTAGGTGTTGCCCACTGGGTATATGCCGCTCTTGCTGGTTATGTTGAAGGTGACTGGGTACACGCTTGTTTCAATGATTATTGTGCCGTTCGGCGGTATTGTGACTGGCGTGCCCGCTATGTAGACGGTCACCGGGCTCGTTGTGTATGTTACCTGCCCTGTTGGTGTGATTATTACGTTCTCATTGGGTGGTGGCACGGGCACTATCTGGTTGAACACCTCCTGCCCTAGGTAGAACACCTTCATCTGGAATGCCTGCCCTGGCATGAACAACCTAACGAATATCGTGCCCTCGTGAGGCGCTATCGATGGGAACGTGAATATGGCGAACGGCGATGCGGTGCTGTAGTTAGCCAGCAGTGCCGCTAGTGTGTAGTAGCTGTAGTTCCCAACATACCACTCAGTGTAGTTCTGCAGGCTTATTGTACCACTCTGGTATGCGGCCTGGTCAGCGGCTATCAATGACTGGAACGTACTCTCCAGGGACTCAAACTGCGGCTGCATCCAGGTCTCGCCAACAACCCTGAAGTCGGTTAGGTTCAACCAGTATGTTGGGAACACTAACCACTGGCTTGCTAGGTAGTACGGGCTGTATTGGTCGTCAATCACTAACGTCACGTTGTAGTAGAATGATGGGCAGTAGCTCGGTGTTGCGCATGGGTACACGGGCTGGCTACTCAGTACATTGCCCTTTAGGTCCGTGACCACTATGTGTAGGTTCTCGACTGATACCGTGACGGGGAACACCTGACCGCATGTTGTTGTGACCGGCACCGAGAATGGTTCGTAGTATATCACGAGATCCTCATCAAATGGACCCCTAGTACCCAGCGTATAGGCGTAGTATCCAGTTGGTATGCCTAGGGCGCTGGTGTAGTTCTGGTACGTCTGCCCGTACTGATACGACACACTTGCGTATAATGAGGAGACATTGTCTGTTGCCGGGCTTATCGTCCTGACCTTAAGCATCACGTAAGCCTTACCGCTTGGTTGTATGTAGCTGGCATTGAGTGGTACATTCATCACGTAGACCATACCGCTCGAGTTGGTTATTGCGTGCCACATCTCCTGCCCATTAACCACACTATAGACGCTCACCGCGAAGCCCCATAACGGGTACTGCGGCTTTGTCTGGCTGAGCACCTGTACGTTGATGCTTATCAGTGGGAAGTAGACAACATTGACTATGCCGGGCTTCAGCTGTATGTTGTATATGGGCTGTCTCGTTGTGTAGTTGACGCTGGGCATTACGTAGCCGTAGTAGTTCAGGGTGAAGTTGAACACAGGCGTCATAGTCTCAATGTACGGTACGCCGGATACTGACGATATCTGTAGGGCTATTGGCGCCGTTATCTTCATTATATAGGCTGAGGAGCTCAGGGCTACCGGCTGTAGGGTAACCGTGGTGCCACTTGGCGTTAACTCGCTCGCATACACAACACCGCTTGTTATGGTTTCGTTGCATAGGTTGAGGAACTGTGCATTAAATACTGTGTATGCTGCGGCTATGAATGCCCTCTCCACAGTGACGTTGGCGAACGCTATGGTACCGTTTGGCCACACGCCTGTTGGTGTCATTACGGCGTGTTCAGTACCGTTGTCATAGAATGAGAGTAATGTCTTGTTGCTCTTACTTATTGGGTACACATTGAACAGCGGATACTCTGGTGTGCTAACTCCATACTGCTCATTGTATATACTGCTGGGTCTATAACCGAGTTCGTAGACTCCATAACCAACCGTTAAGCCATTATACTGGAGCCAGAACGTGTAGTAATACACCTGCTGTGAAGTTATTGAGTAGCTCGGTGTAACTGTGACTTGCCCAGTACCTTTTACCGTTACTGTCGCGTTTATTGGTGGTGCTGGTAACCAATTAACCTCTGGTGTAACGAGTACTCCAGACACTGAGGACTCCTCAAACGGTGGGAATTGAGCTATTGTTGCTGGCCAGTACGTTCCGTAAGTCGTCTCGTTCGTCCATACCTGCTCCTCGTAATACAGCATACCCTGCACAGCAGCTGCAGGTGGTGTCTGCGAGATTATTGGTGCGGTTGGTGAGTAGGCGTAGTACACGGTTAGGTACGGGACTATGTTAGGGCTGAGCGGCAGTTGCTGACTAGCTGGGGTGCTTGGCTGGTACTGGGTTATGTTGATGAACACCGGCATTAAACCAACGGTTATATTCGTAATAGTGACGGAGGTAACGCCCTGAGATACTGATATTGTGGCTGTGAATACCGGCACATTCTCATAGAATATGTAGAGCTCAGGCGGTGTTGTCTTAAACTGTTTGAATGATGGTGCACCTGGTCCCGTGCCCGTGAACTTACCAACTGGTACGGTTGCTGGTGTTGTTTCGTAGTAGCGTAGGTAGCTCTCGCTAACAATAGTCGCCGTTGGTGTGGTTGCCAGTAGCCACTTCACGTAGAGCTTCTCCGCAAGTATTGGGTTTGGAATATTTGTGGCACTACCAATTATTAAGTTGCCCTTCAGGTCATAAACACTGCCTATGTAGAACTCAACAACGGGCACCCCGATGAGTAGTGTTGGGATGGCATGGGCATGCATGGCATTGCATATGGCGGTTAAGGTTATTGCATATTGCCAGAAGAAGTCGTAGGCCTGGGCTGCGTTGAAGGACTCGGGTGTTGTGTAATTATTCGTATTGGCTGTTGTGTAGTTATAAAGCGGGACCATTTGCCCGCTTGGGTAGACATCATACACCGTAATAACTATAGGCTGAGCCGTGACGCTCGGATAATTGTGATCAGCCGAGTTCAAGCCACTGAATTGGTTCGTCACATAGTAGATTGGGCCGAAGCCTGTGTATGAGTAACCGTATATGTCCTGGCTAACACCTGATACTGTTGAGTTCTGCGTTGTTGGTCCGAACACGGTGACCCCGGTGCCCAGGGTTACGGAGGCCTCAAGCTGCGGTGCAGATGGTAATGGTGAAGGTGTCGTGACGGTTGTTGCTGCACCAACGAATAGGTAGAAGAAGTATAGGTCTGGCAGTACTACATAGTAACTTTCAGGTGTTGTCTCTGCACCATACACGGGCCTAAAGAGTGGGTATGCCACAGCTGTTTCAGCATACGTCGTAGTGGACGGTGATGGAACATTCGGTGGTGTTCCATAGACATACGTGTATGTTACAGTCTCACTTGTATCTTTTGGTATTAAGGTACTTGCTATTGATGGTGATACTGGTATGTAACTCTTAATGTTATGTGATGCAGTTAGGTTGCTCATTAGGTCTGCTAGGTCCATATCAATGCTTGTTACGTTGAAGACCATCCAGTTGCCTCCGCCGTAGTTGTTCAAGACAATGACCACGGTCCAGTTCGCGTAAACCTGGCTTGGCGTTATGCCGCCGCTTAGTGTTGTGCTTACTGTCCAGGTTACACCGCCTGTTGAGTTCGCGGTGGCTGTTGCTGTCATGGTTACTGGCTGCCCAAGCTGCCAGCCGCTGCTGGTGGTCCAGTAGTACACGTCGGATGCGTTGGCTATGTATATGGTGAAGGACTTACCCGCTGTGAAGTACCAAGGCACCATGTAAGATATTAAGTTGTTGTAACATGCCTGGCATGATGGGGTAGTTACAGTAGTTACAGTAGATGTTAGTCTTGCGTCTGTTAGGTTCCAGGAGAGTGTGTATGTGTATGTTACTGGCGGTAGTGGTACTGATGTTGGTCCATATGGTCCATACGTTGATGTTGGTCCATATGGTCCATACGTTACTGCTAGGGCTGGGTGCCCTAGCGCTCCTACTATACCTATTATAGTTATTACTAGTAGTATTGGGAGTAGTTTTGTTGTTCCCCATTTGGTTTTGGACCTAGTCATCGGACTCCGCTGCTGTCTGGGGTTTATAAGGGACTTGTTTGAATAGTGCCGTTCAAGTGTTCCGAATTTTCTGGAACATATAAATAAAATATTTGGAATTAGTTGTTTAATACATAGTTTATTTATTGGTTTATATCTTTAACCAGGTGTTAATACGTTGGCTGGTGGGCTTGGTGGGTATAGCCATGTTGGGTAGTTTGGGTTTGTGCCCGTTATGTTCCAGGCAAAGGCTGTGTCGCCGTATGCCGGTATACCGAAATATGTTGGGTACTGGATTATCATTATTAGGTAGTAGTTGTTTGGTACTGGTGCGTTCATGTTCATAATTATATTGTAGGTTACTGTGTTTGGTAGTGTGCACCATATCCAGCCACCGTTGTAGCAAGCTGATCCCTGTTGGTATGGGTATTGGATCCACGTCATGTCGAAGGTGCAATTGTTCGGTGATATTACGTGCTGCCCGGTGCAGTATGGGTTTAGCCAGGTTGGATTGTCCTGGCTTAACACGTAGAGTGAGAAGTACTGTGGTGCCCTTACGAAGCTCGTTCCCTTTAGGAAGGTTATTGACAGCTCAATGGTTGTGCCGTTAACCCTAATTATGCTCACCTGAGGCCAGTAGCCGGCATAGTTGTTCGTTGTTACTGGCCCTCCTGGTGGTGTTGGTGGGCAACCACCGACGGATTCGCATCCCCAGACCCCAACTCCATGGTCTTGTATTATATAGGCGTTGGTGCTTGTTAGTGGCCCGACGAGGTAGTTGGGGTTTATGTGCACTATGTAGTAGTTACTGCCGTAGGGCTCCACAAGGCCTGAGTATGTATTCTGCCCTTGTTTCGTTGTTACCACAGCCGTCACCCAATGCCAGAGGTAGTTGCCCAGTGGGTTAGCTGGGGCTGCCCAGTTGTTTGTGTTTGTCTGCGTTGGGTCTAGTAGGACTGGGCCTACGCTCGTTAGTAGTAGTTCTGGCTCCGTGGTGTTTGCCACGTAGTACTGCGTCGTCTTGTTTATCCAGGTGAAGCCCCTTGGCGTCACTGCGCCTATTATTGTTATGAATCCCCTGGTGCTGATTAACTCGTTACCCTGGGTTACTAAGCCGCTGTACATTGCCGACTCAACGCCAACCTCCCTAACGTGGTTCGCCGTTATGCTGCCCAGTGTAGTTATCATGGAAAGCGCAGTTGCACCAATAAGTACTCCGATAATTAATGCCATTAGCACGAGTACTCCGGCCACTATAGTCGATAGTGAACCCCTACTACCCATCAGTAATTGATTGCTCAGGATGATTAATAAGACACTAAGGAATTAATAATTAATTGCATAATTACCTTATATGAACGAGGTTGGTTACCTGGATTACAAGGGCAACCCAAGGGCCTACGTATACGCCAAGGTCCTCGATGGTTTAACCGAGGCAAAGCTAGCGCTTGAGATGTTAAGTAGGGGTTTGCTTCAGAACGCCGCTGCGAAGGCCTTCATGAGCGTTAAGTCGATAGTTAGTGCGTTGATTGTTAGCAACTTCAGTAGGTTGGTAGAGGTCGTGGATGGAAGGAGGAGGGTTTGGTACGAGAGCGTTGGTTACTCGGCACCAACCACTGGGTTGATTGGCATATCGAGGGATTTGGGGAGGATTGGTATTGACGTTGATAGGGTGGTGAGAATTGCGTTATCGCTACATAGGTTCTCCTACAACGGCCTGAATCCGAACTTAGTCGATTATAGGGATTTAGACGAGGTTAGGGACGACATAATCGAAGTGGTTAGGTGGGTTACGGAAATAAAGGGCTTGTTCAGGGACGTTTGGGATGAGGGGTTGGGTAGGGAGCTTGAGGAGTTGAGGGCATTACTCAATAGGCAGGGCATTAGTGGTTGAGCCACGTCATTGCTGGCCCTGTTGCTTTGACTCCTCCGCCTTCCTCCTAATCGCGGTGCCGACCAGGATGCTGGCGTATATGTGCAGTTTCCAGGCCTCCGGGTACTCACCATATTCCCTAACCACCTTCCTGGCTAGCTCCCTCAGTTCCAACGCCTCCTCGAGCGTGACCTTGTCGGGGTCCTTATCGAGTAATTCCTTCAGTCTCTCCCACTCCTCCTTCGTCAATGGGTTCGCCAATGCCGCGAGTCTCATCATCCTCCTAGCCTCATTCCTCAGAAGGTCAGCCTTCTCACGCTTAATTAAGCCCTCAGCCGTTAGGTACTCAACGAAGAACTCCTGGTAGCTAGAGTAAGCCTCCGCAAGCCTAGTGACCC
>NZ_LCWN02000081.1:0-9132 GCF_002078205.2 Vulcanisaeta sp. EB80 | reverse complement strand
CAATTACTTAGGTCAATGCCGATGGTTGGTCCATTAATGAGTGGTAAGGTTCCAATACCGAGACTTCTAATCTGGCTTAATGAGGATGAGGCAGAGGCTTTGGGACCTAAGCTTGATGTTGGTGATGTTGTCGAAATAAGGATTGATAATGGGAAACTCGAGTTAGTTAAGGTATAGTGTTAAATCTTAACGTCAAACTCCTCACTTAATTTAAGTAATTCCTTAAGCTTAATCCTCACGTGCTTACCATTTGGTAGCGTCCTAACGATCACGAAGGGAATCAATCCCCTACGCACCTCCTCAAGTGCGATGGCTATTGGATCATAGGTACCAAGCTTTTGCGGATCAATCAGTGGTTGTGCGCCCATAGCCAATTGCCTAGCTCTGGCTGCCACAATCCTCGCTAGTTCATACTTAGTTATTCTAGGTGGGTATGTTAACCTACCCTTGGTCAAATCCTCAATCCTCTTTAGGATATCAGCAAGTGCATCTTCCTTTAATACAGGATTTTGTGTTTGATTTGAGGAGGACATTGAGGAAACCGTAATAAAAATCGTTTAAAAACCTAACTTAGTCATTTTTATTACTCAGTCTTTGAGGTCTCTTCCTCACCACCGGTCTCGCTCTTCGATTTACCACCGCCACCTGCCTTTGTCTGTGCTGCAGCCACTATATCGTCTATCCTAAGTATCATTATTGCAGCCTCGGCGGCGCTCCTTATCACCTGCTTCTTAACCAGCAATGGATCAACGATGTTTAGCTTAAGCATGTTGGCAACCTTACCATTGAGCACATCAACACCGGCATCTACCTCACCACTGTCGTGTCTCCTCCTTAACTCTGCTATGGCATCCACTGGGTCAAGGCCAGCCGTTAGGGCTAGTATTGTTGGTACATGCTCGAGAGCTTCTGCGAATTTGAGTACTGATAACTGCTCCTTACCAGGTAACTTCCTACCCCACTCCCTAATCCTCCTGGCTATCTCCATCTCGAAGGCGCCACCGCCAGGTACAATCCTTGGTTCCCTGTACAAGTCCCTAATCACATGTAGTGCATCCTGCATTGATCTTTCAGCCTCGTCGAGGACCCTGTCCGCCGCACCCCTAATCAGTATTGTGACAGCTCTCGGGTTCGGACATTGCTCAACAAACACCATCTTCTCCTCACCAACCTTCCTCTCCTCGACGAGACCTGCTGTGCCAAGGTCTTCTGGCTTTATGTCCTTTATGCTCGTGACTATCTTGGCACCGGTTGCCTTGGCAAGCTTCTCAATGTCGCTCCTCTTAACCCTCCTAATGGCCATAATGCCCTTCTTAGCCAGGTAATGCTGAGCAACCTCATCAATACCCTTCTGTGTGATTACCACGTTGGCGCCAACCTCAGCTAGCTTATCAACGTATGACTTCAGTATGTTGGACTCCTCCTCAAGGAATGCCTTTATTTGGTCGGGTGATGAGACTGATATCTTCGTTGTCCACTCAGGCTTCTCTATCTCAAGCGGTGCGTCTAGAACCGCTATCTTCGCATTGGCAACCCTCTTTGGCATTCCTGGATGTACCACCTCCTTATCGAGTACAATGCCCTGTATTAACTGGGTTTCAGCGAGTGATTGTCCCTTCTTCTTCTCAAGCTTTATCCAATCCAGGTCTAGGTTGTATTTCCCGTTAACCTTCTCCACGGCAATTGCTGACGCATCAACCGCAACCTTAGCTAGGTAATCCCTAGCCTCAGCCACTATCTTGCTACTTAGTGAATTCATAGCCACAAGGGCTAGTTGATTCTTGTCCTCGACGTTTATTGACTGCGCTATCTCATCAGCAACCTGTATTGCGTAATCCATAGCCTTCTTATAACCATCAATAATTATTGTTGGGTGGATACCCTCGTCAAGCAGCTCCTCAGCAAGCTCTAGCAGCCTACCTGCAACAACAACGGCTGTTGTTGTTCCATCACCAACCTCCGCATCCTGAGCCTTGGCAACCTCAATGAGTAGCTTGGCGGCTGGGTGCTGAACCTCCATTTCCTTCAGTATTGCAGCTCCATCGCCAGTTATTGTAACGTCTCCAAAGGCATCAATGAGCATTTTATCCATGCCCCTTGGACCGAGGCTTGTTGATAGTATTTCGGCAATGACCTTCGCAGCCATTATATTACTCCTCCTCGCATCAGCCCCCGTTGTTCTTTGGGAACCCTCCTTAAGAACCATTACTGGGACTCCGCCCTTCTGCTGTGTTGTGCTTGTGCTCATCGGAGGGTCCGTAAATCACTTCTATAAAAACCTTTCTAATCCGTGAACGTAATAATCCTCAGTAACGACAATCCGAAATGGCTAGGACCTAAAGGGCCGTAGGTAATAAGGTGAGAAAAACATAAGTATTAATGTTTTCTTGCCCTTGCGATGGATTTAGGGCATGTACTAATGATCGTACTAGCGTTATCATTCGTAATACCCTGGGCAGTGGTTAGTTCATACTCTATGGAGCCAACGCTCGAGGTTGGCGACCTAGTGGTGATGATACCACCTAGCGGTTCATGCCAATCATTGCTTGGCCACGTGGCCATTTATTACTCACCCCAGTTCAGTGACTATATAGTGCATAGGGTAATGTCTATTGAGAACTCGCAGGGATGCACATATGTATTTAAGGGCGATGCAAACCTTGGGCCTGATCCATACCCAGTACCTAGGTTTGATGTTGTTGGTGTTGTTCAGTTTGTAATGCCACAACTCGGTCTCCTAAGTCTATCTTATAGAACGTACACAGCATTATTGTACATACTCGGTCTTATAATACTGGTGGTAGTTCCGGCGTATATTTTAGATAAATAATTATTCGTTGTTTAATGGGAAAAACGTATTAATTTCCCAATTATTGGTTACGTAATGGATGAAAGCACTATTCAGGATGTTACCGAGAGACTCGAGGGTCGTGAATACATTAAGGGTAGGAATGGGAAAATATTCGTACTTAGGGAGTTCGAAATAACGGATTTGAACACTGTGGTTTCAATAAATAGGCGAGTTCTTCCTGAAAACTACCCGGAGTTTTTCTTTGTTGAGCATTACAGGAGCTTTCCAAAGGCCTTCATAGTATCTGAGCTTGATGGGAAGGTCGTGGGTTACATGATGAACAGGGTTGAGTTTGGCTGGAGTTACATATGGAAGGGCAAGCCGACCAGGAAGGGTCATGTGATATCAATAGGCGTTCTACCCGAGGCGCGTAGGTTGGGTATTGCGTATAACATGATGATTAGGGGTATGAGGGCTATGAAGTACTTCTATGGTGCTGAGGAGGTTTACCTAGAGGTTAGGGTCTCGAACACGCCCGCCATTAACCTCTATAAGAAGTTGAATTATAAAATTGTCGACTTAATAAGGGGTTACTACCACGATGGTGAGGACGCCTACATAATGGCTAGACCACTCGATAATCTATAGCCTTTACGATAAGTAAAATTACTCACCAAACTTCTCAAGCGTACCTAGGTAATTAGCTATTATGTTCATGATATCGATACCCCTAATCCTATTCCAAAAGCCCCTCGAGCAATCCCTCTCACTGAACCTATCCACATCATCCTTCATGACATCTATACCCCAGGCCATGAACGGGACTGGATCGCCTGTGTGCTCCTTTACGGTTACAGGTGTCGCGTGATCACAGGTTATGAATATGTAAGTATCGCCTGGCGCCTCCTCAATAAACTTCCTAAGACCTGCATCAACTCTCTCGATTATCATGGTCTTACCCCTGAAATCCCCATCGTGAGACATGGAATCCGTGGGCTTCACATGGAGGAATACGAAATCGTGGTTCCTCAGCGCCTCTGCCGCTGCGTGAAAGGCTGCGTTGAAATCATCATCCTTAGAACCCACGTAATTCTCAACATTGATAGGTTCCATACCGAGCGCCACACCAATACCCCTAATCAGCGCTACGCCGGCGATTATCGCAGGCCTTATTCTGTACCTGGAACTTAACGGCTCAAACACCCTCATGGATCCAGCACCCCTCAGCAGCACCATGTTTATTGGTCCCTTGCCCTCCCTCCTCCTGATCTCGTTGAACCTAGCTTTACCTAGCCTCTCATGAACAAGCCTGGTGAATTCATTTATGTAATCCGCAGTAACCCTTGCATCCTCACTGAGCGCCTTGGCCTCGGCTACCCTGGCACCAACAACGTGCGGGTCCGTATCGCTGACGTGCGGTGAGACCGAGCCTTTCAAGACCAAGACACCCCTATGCTCAACCGTTTGTTTGTAAATCGCATCAATACCATATTTCGCCCTTAGGGTTGGTATTACTTCGTTATTTATTACCTCCTCGATTTCCTTAACCTCATCAGCACCTATGTACCTACCACCCCTTCTATCAACAACAACTAGGTCATCATTGACAGTGGCCACATTGGCCCTAAAGGCAACATCACCTGGATTAAGCCTCAACCCCGCGCCAATAGCCTCAAGAGGCCCCCTACCTGGGTAGTACTTGTATGGGTCATAACCGAATATGGCTAGGTGGGCAACATCACTGCCGGGCCTGATGCCCGGTGATATCACGTCCATTAACCCACAGGACCCCTCAGATGTCAATCTATCCATCGTGGGCTTCACGGCAGCCTCTAGCGGGGTCTTACCACCCAGCTCCTTAACGGGTCTATCTGCGCATCCATCAAGTACCACCAACAATGCCCTGGGCATTGCTGTTAGGAGTAATTTTTAGTTAAAAAATATTTAGTCTAAGGCTAAGTGGATGATTTTACTTCGTCCCAACAACTTCGTCAATCCACGCTAGGTAATCCTTCAATCCGCCAATGATTGGTAATGCTATTATCTCGGGCACCTTATACGGGTGCTTCTCCCTTACCGCATTAATAATGTCATCAAGCCTATCTTTCCTCGACTTAATAATCAGTAACGCTTCATTATCCTCCTCTACCCTACCCTCCCAATAGTATATGCTTTTCAAACCATCAACAACATTGACGCAGGCAACTAACCTATTACTCACGAGATGCCTAGCCAACTCAACACCGACGTCCTTGTTAGGTACCGTTACGAAAATCACCACATACTCAGAACTCATCAACTGCGAATGGAGATTTCGTGTTAAAAAGCATTATTAATTTAGAGCAATCAACATGACAATGTTTAAATACGCGGTGATGCCTACGTGCGGTGATGGAGTACATAACCCTTGGAAAAACCGGTGTAAAAATTTCAAGGATTGGGCTGGGTTGTTTTGTTGTTTGTGTTTGGTGGTTGGGTTTGTGAGTTTTGGTTTGGTGTTGGTTGTTTTGGTTTCGGAGGGGTTGTTGTCAGTGTCTTGGTAGGGCCTTAAAAGGCTTTTAGAGGAGTGTGGAGGTGATGAGTGAGGTTACTAGGACTGTTGTTGTTGGGTCTGTGCAGTTGCCCAGGTGGTTGTTTAGGGTCTTTGTGGAGCTTGAGGGTATGTATAGAGACATGGTTGGGCGATTAGTCGCATACGCTGTGGGGAATGGGGTAACGAGCTTCGTGAAACTGAAGGCTTTGAAGTACTTGGAACTAAGGTCTTTGTATCCGCAGTTACCATCGCACTACGCCTACACCGCATGCCAGGATGCATCGGTGAGGTCCAAGAGCTTCCTCAAACTCAGGAGGAGGGGCTTGGTTAGGAAGGATCACCCAGAGGTTAGGGAGGTCTCCATATGGCTAGACGACCACCTATGGAGGATGAGTGGATTAACGAGCATTGAGTTGGCAACGCACATTGGGTGGGTTAGGGTTGAGTTGGAGCCACACAGGCAGTACTGGAGGTACATCAATACGGGTTGGAGATTAGCTTCAGAAGCCAAGTTAAGGCTTGATAGGAGGGGTAGGCGATTGATCATTTACCTAACCTTTAGGAAGACTGTTGAGACCTACGAACCAAGGGACCTCGTGCCAGTCGATGTGAATGAGAACCACGTGGCTGTTATGATAGACCAGGATGTCTACCTACTAGAGACAGGCTTCAAGGACATCACCCTAGGCTACCACTATAGGAGGAAGGCGATTCAAAGGAAGTATGACAAGCTCTGTGGCGTTAAATGCAAAGCCAAGAGGAGGGTCCTTAGGAAGCTGAGGGAGGGTGAGAGGAAGGCTGACTTGAGGTGGAAGCTTGCGAACATCATAGTAAGAGCAGCTGTGGAGAGGCAAAGCGCCATTGTCCTGGAGAGGCTCGGTAAGAACCCCGCTAAGGACATGATTAACCACATCAAGGATGCCCAGCTCAGGCATAGGATTTACCAAGCATCCTTCAAGGGCGTACAGAGGGCTATTGAGGAGAAGGCTAGGGAGCATGGTGTTCCAATAATATATGTGAACCCAAGGAACACCTCAAGGATGTGCCCAATACACAAAGCCAAAATAATTTACGAGAACGGCAGCAGGGTCGGCAGGTGCTCCAGGGGCGGAGAACTATGGCATAGGGAGGTGGTTGCGTGCCACAACCTACGCCTCAAAGCCTCATCCCACCTGGGCGGTGAGGGCGATGCCCAGAGCCCGGGTGGGTCTTCCCTAGATGGGAGCCCCATGCCGTTGGGCTCGACAGCCACCCATGAACCCACAGGGATACCCAAAACCCTGTGGACGAGGTGGAAGTCCCTAGGTGCAACAAATAAAAACAAACACCTAGGGACAAACGGCTTGGCAGTTTGGTGGGGATGCGTGGGGTCCGTATGAATATAATGTGGCGAAGTCCGTAATAGCGAAGGCCGTTGGGTTGGGTATAAACTTCATAGACACTGCGGCTGTTTACGGTAGGGGGCGTAGTGAGGAGTTTGTTGGGCGTGCAATCAGGGAGTTGGGAATTCGGGAGCAGGTTTTCGTGGCAACGAAAATACCGGGCGACTGGCACAGGTTCGATGATGTTCTTAAGGCGGCTAGGCGTAGTAAGGAGAGGCTTGGTCTTGACGTCATAGACCTACTACAACTACACTGGCCCGCGTGTTGGCACAATGTTCCCATTTGCGAGACTATGAGGGCTATGGAGAGGTTGGTTGATGATGGCGTGATTAGGTACATCGGTGTCAGTAACTACCCACTCCAACTCCTCCAAACTGCCCGTGAATGCCTGAAGAGGAGCGATATAGTTAGTTCGCAGAATAGGTACAATCTAATCGAGAGGGAGGTGGAGAAGGAGTTACTACCCTACCTAAGGCGTGAGGGAATTACCTTAATCGCATGGAGCCCATTAGCGAAGGGCGCGGTGACCAGCAAGTACTCTCCAGATAATAGACCCAGGGGTGATCTGAGGGAGAATGATCCATTATTCCATCCAGACAATCTACGTGAAATAAGCAGCAAATTGATCCCCGTAATTAAGGAATTATCCGCCAAGTACGGTAAATCACCAGCCCAAATCGCACTCAATTGGCTAGTAATGCATGATAACGTGGTGCCAATACCTGGTGCAAAAAGCCCTGAGCAAGTCGTTGAGAATGCCGGTGCAACTGGTTGGAGACTTAGTGATGAGGATTTCAGGAGATTGGAGAACGTGAGTAATTCATTGTCGATAACGTACGTTACCTGGTAGGGATATGGCGTTAGGTTTTATTAAATATGTTAGTTAGGTTTTCTGTATGAGGTTACCTAGGGGCATCTATGGTATAACGGATACTAGCTATACCGTGAAGAGCCATGTGGGGGCTGCCAGGGCTTTCCTAGAGGGTGGTGTTAGGATTGTTCAGTATAGGCGTAAGGAGGGTAGTATTAGGGTTATGCTTGAGGAGGCCAGGGAGATCAGGAGGCTTTGTAATGAGTATGGTGCCGTGTTCATCGTGGATGATAGGGTCGATATAGCAATACTCAGTGACGCCGATGGGGTTCACGTCGGCCTTGACGACGCTCCCGTGGACGCAATTAGGAGTAGGTTCGGTGGCTTAGTAATAGGGGCGAGTGCCAGTACTGTTGAGGAAGCTGTACAGGGTAAGAATGCAGGTGCCAACTACATAGGCGCCGGCTCAGTGTTTCCAAGCCCCACAAGGCCTGACTATAGAGTCACTGGGCTCGATGGGTTAAGGAGGATTGTGGCTGCAGTTGATATACCGGTATACGCCATAGGCGGAATAACCCTCGAAACTCTGCCTGCCATAAAAGCCACGGGTGCCTGGGGCGCAGCCGTGATTTCGGGCATATTAGCAGCTAAGGACCCGGTAAAAATGGCCAGGGCATTTGTGGAGACCTGGGACAAGTCCTAGTTCTTTTTATCGATGTAAAGATATTAAAGTTACACCAGCATTTCGTCTTTAATTATTTAGGTAAAGCTTATAAATTAATGATGTTTGTCAAATAATTCGTGTCAACTACTACTCAGGAGATGAGTAAAAAGGAGATAGGCAGACATTATGTTAATGCCATAACTAAGTTGGTGATATACATTGTGGTATATGTAGTTGTTGCCGCAATAGTGCATTATGTGATTTCAACATTATTGCCAATGTTTGGCATTAAAGTTAGTCCTTATGAGGGTTACGTAAATGTCCTCTTGGCATTAGCCTTCGGCTATTTGATAGTGTCCGCCTTTGCTGATGTGATTTACTGGTCGATGAGGTTTAGGTATGATCACCCAACGGCAAGGGCTATGAGAAATGTATTCCTCCTAATAGGCATCGGCGCGTTAGTTGCTGGTATTGCTGGTGCCATTGGAGGTGGTGTAGCTGGTGTTGCTGTTGGTGGTTTTCTTGGGATAGTGATAGGGTTTGCCGTGCAGCAGGTTCTTGGTCAGGCTGTGGCTGGGTTATTCCTACTGTTGGCGAAGCCGTTTAGGATACATGATCACGTGAACTTACTCGGCGAGGATGGCATTGTGAACGATGTGGCGATATTGTTCACTGAGGTTATTAAAGGTGATGGTAGTAAGGTTTTGATACCAAACAATTCAATAATTGGTAATAAGATCTACATATTGCCTAAGCAGCAACCACAGCAGCAGCAACAACAAAAATGACGTAAAATGTAGTACAATAATTCTTCCCTTAAAATTGGTAAAAACTATGTTTTTAAGGTCTTAAGCGCTCCAATCTTGTGTCGTTACAGAGTCATGTACAGATAGGTATTGTTGGGAAGCCTAATGTGGGTAAGTCCACATTCTTTGCTGCGGCAACAATGAT
>NZ_LCWN02000080.1:0-9133 GCF_002078205.2 Vulcanisaeta sp. EB80 | reverse complement strand
GTCCTGATGCCCCTGGTTGAGGTGATAAAGGGTGCGCAAACCAGTGATGAGGTTGCCAGGAGGGCCTATGACTTTGTCAAGAGCCTGGGGAAGGAACCAATAATGGTGAATAAGGACGTACCTGGATTCGTCGTTAACAGGGTACTCATATCGCTGAACTCAGCTGCATGCCTACTGGTCGCGAACAATCAGTACTCCATCGTTGAGGTGGACTCCGCGGTCAAGTACAGGGCTGGTTTGCCGATGGGAATCTTCGAACTTCAGGACTTCACGGGCATAGACGTCGGCTACCTAGTCGGCTTAGCCGTGGCTGAGAGGGACCCAATGCTTAGAGTCCCATGCCCATTAATTGAGGATCTCTATAAGAAGGGTTGGCTTGGACAGAAGAGTGGACGTGGCTTCTATGAATACAAGGGTGGGGCCTATGAGAGGGCCAACATACCGAGGGAGGCAGGTGAAAAGGTTGACTTGGTGTCCATATTCGCCCCTGCCATAAACATGGCGGCTTGGTTGCTCAGGAATGGTATAGCGTCCAGGGAGGATATCGATAAGGGTGTCAAGCTAGGCCTCGGTTGGCCAAAGGGCGTTTTCGAGTTCGCTGATGAGTTCGGCATTGATAAGGTTGTGGACGCCCTAAACCAGCTGTACTCCAGGTTTAACTACGAGTTATTCAAGCCGGACCCACTATTGACGCAGATGGTTCAGGAGGGTAGGCTTGGCCAGAGAAGTGGTAGGGGGTTCTATGAGTACGGTGCTGCCGGAACCGTGGAGTTTAAGGAAATAATGCTAAGGAAGGAGCCACCGCTGGCTTGGATAATACTGAATAGGCCACAGAGGCTCAATGCCTTAACAATGACCATGCTCGAGGAATTGAGTAGGGCACTTGACATGCTTTGGGATGATAAGGAAGTTAGGGTCGTCATAATAAGGGGGGCTGGCGATAGGGCGTTCTCGGCTGGAGCCGATGTATCATCATTCGCAGGCCCACTCCACACATACTACTTCTTCCTATACAATAGGAGGTTCCAGGAGGCCGTTAGCAAGATTGAGAGGTTTCCAAAGCCCGTGATAGCCGCGATTGATGGCTACGCCCTGGGTGGTGGTTTGGAAATAGCAATGACTTGCGACTTTAGAATAGCCACTGAGAGGTCTGAGTTTGGTCAACCCGAGATAGCACTGGGCATATTGCCTGGAGCCGGCGGCACGCAGAGGTTAATCAGGCTTGTTGGTATGGCTAAGGCTAAGGAGTTGATAATGCTTGGCGATAGGATCAAGGCCGATGAGGCGTACAGGATTGGTTTAGTGAATAAGGTTGTGCCTAAGGAGAGGTTTGAGGAGGAGGTTAGGTCATTCGCCATGAGGCTAGCCCAGGGACCGCCAATAGCATTAACCTACGCGAAGTATGCAATAAACTTCGGAACGCAGGTACCAACGGACATAGGGTTAATGCTTGAGGCGGCTTTCTTCAGCATGGCAGTTAATACAAAGGATGCCCAGGAGGGCGTCATGGCGTTCCTGACAAAGAGGAGACCTGAGTTTAAGGGTGAGTGAACTATATAGTATATATAGTAACATTATTTAAAATTAACCTAACTATAAGCAACTGGTTATGTCTGAGGATCCCTACGAACTACTCAAGTCGATGACGGATAAGGCACTACCTAAGTTAACAAGTAAAATAGGTGGTCCTGTTAAGGTCTTTCAGTTCACCGGGGAGGGCTATGAACCATTCTATGTCGAGGTTGGGGGTGGTTCAATAAAGCTCACCAAGGGTTCCCATAGATCACCAACGGCGACAATACAGGTCAATAAGGACAACCTACTGAAGTTAATTAAGGGGCAGTTAGATGCAATGCAGGCGTACTTCTCGGGCATAATCAAGGTGACGGGTAATATAATGGATACAGCGACCCTGATCGACATAATGAACACAGCACGCTCGGCGTAACGATGTATATAGTTTATAATTATCATTAAAAATCTATACATATTTCCCCATGGCAACTAATTAATATAAATAATAATTACATTTATACCCAGAACCTGGTTATAGGTCCTCATGAGAATTCTAGTAACTGTACCGCTTGTGGACCCTGACGTGGGTCCTATAGCAATGAAGCTACTTAGTGAGGCTGGTGAGGTGGATGTTAGGCCGATGACTACGGAACAGTTAAGGGAGGCTATAGGTGATTACGATGCTGTGATCGTCAGTGTTTGGCATAGGGTCACCAAGGACGTAATTGATGCTGGCAGGAAGCTTAAGGTTATTGGCACCGCATCCGTGGGTGTCGATCACATTGATGTTGATTATGCTGAAAGCAAGGGTATAAGGGTTGTGAGCGCTGCTGGCGCATCAACGTACAGTGTGGCTGAGTTTACGTTTGGTTTACTCTTAATGATGGTTAAGCGAATACCTGAGAACATGGGTAGGGTTAAGGGTGGAGAGTGGGGTTCCCTGTTGACGCCGGGTATTGAGTTGTTCGGTAAGACCTTAGGCATAATAGGGCTTGGCAGGATTGGCTCCTACGTGGCTACCATAGCCAATGCCTTTAGGATGAGGGTTTTGGCTTACGATCCGTTTGTAGATAGGGATAGGTTCATTGAGGTTAACGCCGTTAAGGTCGATAATCTAGATGACTTGCTTAGGCAGTCGGATTTCATAACAATACATACATCATTAACTAAGGAGAGCAGGGGCTTAATTGGCGCTAGGGAGGTTGGCTTGATGAAGGATGGGGTTTACATAGTGAATACGGCGAGGGGTGAGGTTGTTGATGAGAACGCAATCCTCAATGGTTTGAGGTCGGGTAAGATAGCTGGTTACGCAGCGGATGTGCTTACGGGTGAGCCACCCACTGAGGAGACATCGCCATTGTTGAGGACGTTCAAGAGGGGTGAGGTTCCCAACCTATTCATAACAAGCCACATAGCTGGTGTAACTAGGGAGTCTGTAAAGAGGTATACGTTGTATGTTGCCCGTGGGGTTAGAGACGCATTGATGGCATATGGAAGGTGACTAGGCATGGTCACCGGTGGAGAGGTCCTTGTTAGATCGTTGATTGAGGAGGGCGTGGATACGGTGTTTGGCTTACCTGGAACTCACGTGCTTGGAATATACGCGGCACTACATGACTATGCCGATAGAGTTAGGCATGTACTTGGTCGTTTTGAACCGAGCATGGGTTTCATGGCTGACGGATACTCAAGGGCTAGCGGTAGAGTTGGTGTCCTCATAGTTACCGCGGGACCTGGCGCCACGGGCCTCGTGACACCGCTTTCACAGGCGTCCGTTGAGGGGGTGCCTATCGTAGCCTTTGCCGGGTTAACACCAATTAAGACTGCAGGTAGAGGTTATTACCACGAGTTTAGGGATGCCAATGCACAACTGAGTATCTTTAAACCATTCACCAAATGGGCTGTCAGGGTTGAGGATGGTAGGGATATACCCAGGATCGTCTCTAGGGCGTTCAGGATAGCTAGGGAGGGTAGGCCTGGTCCTGTTTATGTGGAGTTGCCGAGGGATATTATCGATAGTGATACAGAGTGGGTTGGTTACACGAGGGAGGAGCCAACCAGGGTTAAGCCTGACCCCGCCGTCGTAGACGCAGTAGCTAGGGACTTGCTCAATGCTGAGAGGCCCGTCATCTACGTCGGTGGTGGTGTGATATCGGCGGAAGCAAGCAATGCCCTAATTAGGGTTGCTGAGGAGCTTGGTGCGCCCGTGGTTACTTCAGTAATGGGTAAGGGCGCCATACCCTTCGATCACCCGTTACATGGCGGTTTGGCGGCTGGTTATTTCGGCGATACCGTGGCTGTGAAGCTTGTGGAGATGGCTGACGTTGTGTTGGGTGTGGGTACTAGGTTTAGTGAGTTGGGCACTGGGATGTGGTCGTTACCTATTAAGGGCAAGCTGATCCACGTTAATATTGACCCTAACGACATCGGTAGGAATTATAGGACTGACTTAGCCGTGGTTTCGGATGCACTTGAGTTTCTCAATGCACTTTATGAAAGGATTAGGGGTAGGGGTCCAGGTAGGGATAGGGGTATTAAATTGATTGAGAAGGTTAAGGCTGAGGTTGGTAATCAGGAATTGAAGGAATTAGGCTATGACGAATCTAGGATAAATCCGAGCGATTTGGTTAAGGCCCTGGCTAGGGTTATTGATCGTGACATGCGCGAAGGTAAGGCCGTGGTGACATGCGATGCTGGAGGTAACCAGGTGGCGATGTTCGAACTCCCAGTCTACAAACCAAGGACCTACTTCAATCCAGCAGGCTTCACATCACTTGGCTTTGCAGTACCTGCCGCCATTGGCGCCAAAATAGCTAGACCTGAGGCCACTGTGGTGGCTACGACGGGTGATGCGGCATTCTTCATGACCGGCATGGAAATAGCCACGGCGGCTGAATTGAAGTTAAGGGTTGCCTTCGTAGTATTTAATGACAGAGCCCAGGGGGTGCTCAAGTTACAGCAGAAATTCCTCTACGGCGGTAAGGTATACGCATCGCATACATACCCGATGGACTTCTGTAAATTCGCTGAATCACTAGGCATTAATTGTGTCAGGATTGATGATAGGAGGGAGTTAGAGACGGGGCTTGAGAAATGCATCTATGGCTCCAACGGACCTTGCATCGCGGATGTTGTTATAAACCCTGATGCGGTACCTGTACCAATAACCAGGCAATTAATGGCAATATTCAGGAGACGGTGAGTTGTAATGACGGTAACAGGTTTATTAATTGAATAGGTTATAAAGGCATAATATATAACTATTGAGATTGTTTGAATTTTTATGACCCTTAAATATAATTATTCTATCCCCACTTGACTATGGCCCTTGCGTGGAGACCCCTTTCCAGGTTTTCATAGGCCTCGTTTATCTGCTCCGGCACGTATGTGTGACTTACAAGCTTCCTAACATCCACCTTTCCCGACGCAACCAATTTTATTATTTCGGGTAAATCAAGCCTAGGTCTATAGCCTAGACTACCCATTATCCTTACACCGTTTATTACAAATGGTAAAACATTCACCGTGAATGTGGACTTAGGTCCACCTAATCCTGTAACCACTATCGTCCCAGTCCTAGCCACGACCTCCATAGATAATTTGAGATCAGGTTCGGGTCTTGCTTCATGAACCACATCAGCACCATCGGGTAGTACATCCCTAATCCTACTTATTGGATCCTCCTTTGTCGAATTAATAACATGGGTTGCACCGAGCTCCTTCGCCTTCTCTAGCGCGAAGTCCCTAATATCAACGGCGATTATCGGGTAGGCACCCATGGCGCTCGCCAGTTGTATTGCTGATAAACCAACACCGCCGGCGCCAATAACCACAAGACTTGTTCCAGATCCCACACCAGCCTCCCTCAATGCGTGATATGCCGTGCCGTAGGCACAGGCTATTGGGGCTGCATAGTAAATATCAGCACCCTTCTCAAGCGGTATAACCGCTATCTCCGGTATTGTGATGTACTCCGCATGACCGCCATTGATACCGACCAGACCTGGCATCCTACCTGCCGCGGCTGGGCAGTAATTCTCCTTACCGCTTGCGCAGTACTTACATATGCCGTCAGGCACTATCCAGGACACAATGACAGGATCACCCTTCCTGAGGCCCCATGGATTCTTCACATCAGGCCCAAAATCCTCAACCCAACCAGAAATCTCGTGACCGGGTATGAAACCCTCCCTCACAGGTCCAAAATCACCCTTGAATAGGTGTATGTCGCTATGGCATATGCCTGTGGCGGCAACCCTCACAAGTATTTCTCCAGGGCCTGGTTTTGGCGTTGGTACCTCCTTAACTTCCAGGTAAGGCTTACTTGGGCCCTTATATGTTGCAGCCTTCATAAACTTAGAGCGATACCCTGGTTATTTAATCTACCCTATATGATGCATATTTACCAATATATTACACTATATATTCTTCCCAACAATTTTAAAATAAGTAAATACGATACCAGGTTATGCAAGGAACTTTGTTGGTACTTTCATAGCTGTGTTCGTCATCTTTATTGCAGCTGATGAGAACTGCACTAGTGTTAGGAAGCTGCCCTTCTTAACCCTTATTTTCCTAGATAATATTGCACCGACTGGGTCCACCTTACCCTGTATTAGGTCTTTCCATAGTGAGTAATCGGTCTCTAGTATGTAGTCGGCATCGGCCTTACTGGCGTCGATGTAGAACTCAGAGCCCTGGCAGGTCCCATTCCTCAACTTAAACTTCATGGCTCCAGCATTCGAAGTGACGCCTGACAGGCCCATTAGCTGGGCGACAGCATTAACCACGGTGCTTGGTACGTTGGTGGCCACAAAGACAACGTCCCAAACCCAATCCTTAGCTGCCTCCCTATATTCAGGGTTTTCATTAAGGGCCTTACAGAACGCCTCAGCCCACTGTGGACTTGGGAATATGAAGCCCTCACTTGACATACATCTCAGAATAACTCATAGCAACATTAAAGAATTCCTCGTATATAAGCTATATACCTTATATGAAAAGCGTATTATCTATAAATAGTAATTATACTTAAAATCAAACCTAGTGAATTAATAAGCCATGGAGTATTTAGACTTAGAGCGATTAAGTGATGAGGATGAGTTACTGAGGAGGAATGTACATAGGCTTGCTGAGGAGGTTTTGAGACCAATATCGATAAAACTCGATAGAATGAGCCCCAGAGATCGTATTAGACCGAACTCACCGATATTCGAGGCCATAAGGGAAATGAAGAAAATGAGTCTGCATAGAATCCACCTGCCTAGGGATCGTGGTGGTGTTGGGCTTACGAATCTACAACGATACACAATAGATGAGGAGCTTGGTTGGGGTGGATGTAGCTGTTTTGGTTTTCGTGATTATTTGTGGCGTTTATTATCGTTGGTGATGGGGCGACAGGCTTATAACCCCAATCCCAGCACCTTAACTGTGCCCCTGGGTTTCCAAGACCCGTAGGGCTGGGAACCGCGGGCGACCGTTGGCGAGCCACTGCGGTGAGGGGGCCCGGGGAGACCGTCGAGAAGGAGACGGCGGAAAACCACCGAAAATAAACGAATACAACCCGCCGTCTCTGGAGAGACGGTAGCCTTGGATTGGCTACGTTAATTGGTGTGGATGCTATACCATTTACGGTAGCTGCGATGTTTGGCTCAGAGAGGGTTAGGGAGGAGGTTGTTAAGCCATGGTTGGAGGATGTTGAGGGGAGATACATTGGTTGTTGGGGCGTTACTGAGCCTGAGCACGGTAGTGATTACATACTTGCGTTTAGGGATAGGGATGTCGAGTCCTTTGGTAGAGGTAATGTGGTTATTGAGCGTGATGGCGACGAGTGGGTCATCTATGGGCAGAAATCGGCGTGGGTTTCCGCAGCACCAATATGCACACATATGGGTCTCCACGCTCAGGTTAAGGATGGTAAGAGCCTTAGGGAGGGCGCGTTCGTCATAGTCCCCCTCAACAAACTTGGCGTTAGGAAGGGAGAGCCCGTGGACATGCTCGGAAATAGGGATTGCCCACAGGGTCCCGTGTTCTTCGATGGAGTACGTGTACCTGAGGATTACGTCATTGCATTATCACCATTCTACGAGGTATTTTCCGATCAACTCCTCAATATAACGAGTGTAAATATGGGCGCCTTCTCAGTGGGCTTGGCCAGGGCTGCCTTTGAGGAGGCTCTCAATTATGCAAAGACCCGTGTACAGGGTGGTAGGCCCATAATTGAGCATAAGAACATTAAGTTGAAGATTTATGAGATGTTCGAGAAGATTGTAACGGCGAGACACTACGTAGTTAAGGCCATGGACTACGTATACAATAAATTCTTCCAATTATCCTTCGACGCAGCGCCTAGGTACGCGAGGACTGCGCAGATATACGCTAAGAAGATTGCATTCGAAGTCGTCAATGACGCACTCCAAATATTTGGCGCCTATGGGTTGAGCAGTGAATTTATAATTGAGAAGTTGTTTAGGGATGCTAGGGCCCTACTTATTGAGGATGGTACCGTTGAGGCCTTAAGTCTCGATGCTGCCGATGACGTAATTCAAAACTATAAATAATGCCTTACAAACTATATTCACTATATATTGATTAAGAATAAAAAAATACCCGCTCTTACTTAAGATATGGTATTGAAGGGTGGTGATAAGGGTTTTGGAATACCACTAAATGCATCCCTATATCCACGCTCAGCCATAATAAGCTATGGTAAGGTTAGGGTTGCCCTGGTCCTCGCAAACATAGACCCCAAGTCCGTAGAGCCGCTATTGCCTGAGGGTGTGGATTTAGCCATGGAGATGGCTGGTTTTTGGGTTGGTGATTATGGGCTGTCCACGGTTGGGGTTTATAGGGAGGCTTTGGTGGCCATACCCGTGAAGACGGGGGACATTTCACTGGCCTACTACATACCGTACATATACGTAACCAACGACGCCGCATTAGCAGCCGGTAGGGAGCTGGCGGGTGCGCCCAAGAAGCTTGGTAGGATCGAGCTCTCGATAAATGATTACGGATTAGTTGTTGGCACACTGGATAGGGGCGGTGAGTTAATGAGGGTTGAGATTGCGATAGCCAGTAGGCTTGGGCTTGAGCAGCTCGATGCATTTAAGGCCTTGATACCGAGGGTTGACAACACAATCACATTCCCACTACTATCACTCAGGGTATTACCTCCATTACCCGACGGCACACCTGGCATTGCCCAATTAATACTTTGGTACGCAAAATTCATATTCACACCGAGAGATAACCCACAGTTATGGGCTGGCGAGGCCAGGGTGAAACTTAACGGTACCCCATTTGACCCACTTGACGATATTAAAATCACCCAGGTAATTACAGGCCTTTACCTTGAGGGTGATATGGAGCTCGGCATCACGAGGATGGTTAAAGAATGGAAGCTTTCCTGGTAACTATATAGCCTATATTTATTAAATATTTAAATTAAAAGAAATAACCATAAGGTGTAGCATAAATATGAATTTAAGTGAGACACTATTGCTGATCTGGTTTGTCTTATTCATAGTACTTGCAATAATGGTGGAAACAACCTTAAGTGAGGATGGTTTGATGTATATTTATTCACCGAATGTTTATGTCTATGGGATGTCAATAACAA
>NZ_LCWN02000079.1:0-9250 GCF_002078205.2 Vulcanisaeta sp. EB80 | reverse complement strand
ACGGTAGACGCAACGCACGGCGTGATCTACGAGGGTGAGGTCGAGGGTGTCAAGGCAGAGTCCAAGGCCCAAGCGGCCCAGGCCGTGACTACCCAAGCCGGCGATATAATACTTCACATATACAGGTCCATAAGGACGGCGACGGGTGTTTACATGAACCTGGGCGTCCCTGAGAAGATTGATGAGTACAAGGACCTGCCGTTCGACGGTATCGGGTTGATGAGGATTGAGTTTGTGCTGTCGAGTTACATTGGGGACCACCCACTGTACCTAATAGACATTGGTAATGAGGAGAAGTTCGTAGGCAAGCTTGCCGAGGGCGTGGCTTACGTGGCGAAGGCGATATACCCGAGACCAGTAATAGTCAGGTTCAGCGATTTCAAGAGCAATGAGTATAGGCAGTTGAGGGGTGGTGAGAAGTACGAGCCCGAGGAGAGAAACCCAATGCTTGGTTGGAGGGGTGTGTCCAGGTACATAAGTAAGTCCTACGAGAAGGCCTTCAGGCTTGAGGTTAGGGCGATAAGGAGGGTTAGGGAGGAGTACAACCTAAACAACGTCCATGTCATGGCGCCCTTCGTCAGGTCACCCTGGGAGTTGGAGAGATTCATGGAGATAATGAGGAGCGAGGACTTGGATAGGGGTAGGGACTTCAGGGTATACGCGATGGCAGAGATACCAAGCATAGCACTACTCGTTGAGGACTTCGCAAAGCACGTGGACGGATTCTCCATAGGAAGCAACGACCTAACGCAACTAGTGCTCGGCACGGACAGGGATAACGAGATACTGGTTAGGCAGGACCCGAGGTACTTCGACGAGAGGGACCCAGCCGTACTAAGGGCCATGTACGAAATAATCAGGAGGGCACACACGATGAACAAGAGCGTAGGCATATGCGGACAAGCCCCCTCGGTATACCCAGAAATAACGGAGTTCCTGGTAAGGGCAGGGATAGACTACGTAAGCGTAAACCCAGACGCAGTAATAACAACGAGACTACTCATAGACTCAATAGAAAGGAAGATAATACTCGAGGAACTGAGGGAACTAAAGACCAAACTCATGAACACAGACCCAGACACAGAATTCAGAAACATACTCAACAAGGTATTCAAAGGCTAAACCACGAAACCAATAAAATAAGAACCAATCAAAACCATAGCCAAAATTAAGATTTGTTTTGTTGTTTATTGTGGAGTTGATTCGTGGCAAAATTTTGCCATGGCTCGGTAATTAAAACATTTTTCATGACCCGTGGCCTTACTTCATTATTGTGGTTATTGTGTTTGTTATCATTGTGATTCCGAAGTATGCTATTGCTAGGGCTAGGGCTATGAGTAGGGCTTTGTAGGTTGTTGCCTTTACCTTGCTTAGTGATCCTAGGGATGCGATTAGTGTTAGCCAGGTGTAGTCGAGCCATACGTGGGATGCGTAGAGTATTGCTATGCCTGCTAGGTACATTGCCTGGAATGCTTCGATTACTAGCGGTGTGCCTACTCCGATCCACCAGGCTATGAAGTATGGGTTGAATAGTGATAATGCAGCTCCTGTGATTATGGCTGAGCCGTACCTTGGTGGGTCCTTTATGCCTGGGTTCTTCAATGCATCCCTAAGTGTTAGGTATGCGAAGAATAGTGAATGCGCCGCCTACTAGTCCGAAGGTTGTCTCTACCGTTGGTATTTCGAATATGTAGTGGAGGCCGTAGGCTATGGCTAGGACCAGTGGTAGTTCCACGGTCATGTGGCCCACGGCCTCGTTGAACCCAGCCCTCCAACCACCCCTTGCACCAAGTGATGCGGCTGATGCCGTCAATGGGCCCGGCGCCAATGCGCCCGATGCGCTTATGATAATTACCTTGAGTATAAAGCCCGAGCCAAGCATTGGGGTGTTTTTATAACAATCGTTTTTAAGTATTTAGATTATTGAGAATTCTCATAGTTCCTGGAATGCGGTGTTCATCTCCCTAATTGCCTTTATCGAACCCTCTATGTATGATTCCTCCCTACCGACCTCCACGGCGCCCATTATTACCAGTGTTTTCCACTGGGTTTTCGTTGCATATATGTACTCCCTTGGGCCAACGTAGCACCTTGAGCCATCCTCATGGTAGAACCTGTAGTACGTCCTACCGTTCGATGTGAAGCTGTGTATTGACCTAACGGTCCTACCGCACCTTGGGCATATTATTGTGTTGCTCATCGAAATACTAGTTCTCAGGATGGTTTATAAATTACTTTCACCGTAACTAATACCAATTAAATATATAATTATTACTGATTATTAATTAAATTGGATTAGTAAGATAGAAAGATTTCTTGGTACTTAGTTCATAGCCGGTTTTTCAGTGAGACTATTTCGGTTTTCTTGGTTATTTGTGGTGTTTATTTTGTTGGTGGGTGAGTCCTCTTATGGCTATTAGGTATGCCGATACCATGTGTCTGTCTAGCCTGTACTTTCTCATTAATTCATCGTGTTAGTTATAGTTCTCATGCTTCCCATCGCCATTCCTAATCCATAGAAGCCTTAACCTACCGAGAATCTCTGGGTTTTCTAGGGACAAGGTCTTAACGCCATGTCAATAAGCATAATCCAACAATTCATGAACCCTCATGCCAATTATACTCCATAAACCCAAGGGGAACAACGAACTCAACAGATAAAGTCTCGGTATTCAGGAGCTCAATCATCGAGAGAATAGCCATGAAGGCACCACTGTACTCAATTAGGAGCCCTATGCTTAGGAAAGCCTCGTGCAGTTACCTCACTGAACCAAAACGTCTTGATTGACGGTGTTGGTGCCAGGGATAGCCAACTGTGGGTTCGCGGTGAGGTTCATATAACGGTACCGTTGGATGTTTATTATGAGCACATGGCCAGGCATAAACGAAACAGCGGTAGGTTTACTAGCGGTGTTGATGTTAATGCGGATAGGATTAACCTGGCGATTCTTGATGGGGCTGGTAGGCTCATAGACCATACAACCCTACTCACATACTTAATACGCTCCGTGAGGACTGCATCGAGTAACCCACTGTAATCCCTCGGTATTGTGAGTTTGAGGACAACCCTACCGATCGACCCATCAAACCTAACCGTAGCCACGTGAAACTCATAGTCCCCTATGACAAGACCCTCTTTATGTAGTAAATAAATGGAGCTACTACTAACCCAAGTACAATTCCCGCACCAATACTGGCTATGCTAGTTATCGCCCAGAAGCTCGGTGTATATGTATAACCCTCCACAAAGGTTGCCCAAAAGCCCCTGTACCAGAGTGGGTCGGCTGTTAATGTTGTTATACCGCCGATTAGGGCGTCAATTATGAATAATGCCTTGGCTGGTTTCAACTCCTCCTCAAGCTCCTCGGCAGAGCTACCCTCACCAACCCCCGGATTGGCAGACTTGCTGAGCACCCCTTGAAATGGTGTCATGTAATACCTATCCCTATAGATCAACCACAAATCAATTGCTGTGGCATAGGCAGTAATCTCATAAACAAACCAGAAGGGCTCACCGCCAAAACCGTAATGTGTTATGTCAGCGAGAAGGTTAAATATGACCATGGTTAACCCAGCTGAACCAGGCTTACCAACAAGAGCCGCTGCGAGCAGTGTCAAGAACAGTCTACCAATTATTGGGTAGTAGAAGTACGTGGTTACGGCACCAACCCTTGGGATTAGGGGTTCAATGAAGAAGTCGTAGACAACCATTAATGCCGCAGCCAGGGCTATGTAGACGAAATCTATGGTCTTGAAGTTACCGAAGGGTCTACCTTCCTTAGGTCTCCATGCCCAGGCTAGCAGGGCGAAGTAGAGTAGCGTCCATATAAGTATGATTGGCCAGGGTATTATCGTGTTCAGGTTAAAGTGCACACCATTCCAAACCATACAGGGTCGCAAACACAACAACAAAAGCCTTAATGAAACTTGTGCACGTAAAAAACATACACTACATACACATAAATACATAACCATAGACTAAATACTGCAGATATCACATTGTAAAGACACACCACCCATTACGCATAAATCTTAACACCCACCTCCCTGGCATACTTCATTAAGAGCTCCCTGAGTAATTGCTCGTCAGCATCCGGTATCCTTATGTGGCTCCAGGGTAACTTCTCATTCAACGGCTTTTGTGAGTATACGTACGTCACTGCATCATCAGCGTACCTACGGTTTGGAGCAATTTCGTAGGCAACGCTCCTAAACATACCCCTCCAACCAACCGGAGTGCCAGGCAGGACTTGCTGTTGCTGCTTAGCTAAGGATGATACTCTATGCGCGGCTATCTTAAACCACCAAGCAGTCAATGGCAACTCCCCAGCCACACCACCATCAACACTAAATGGCAACTTAATGGTTATGTAATCCACAAGGGAATAGAGACACCGCGGTGAGGGGGCCCGGGGAGACCCGCCGAGAAGGAGACGGTGGAGACGACAAGCCCCCACCGTCTCCGGAGAGACGGTTGAGTAAAAGTTTTTGTGCTCCCTACTGCCTTAGTGTATCTTTAGTGAATTATTGGCTTATTATTGTTAGGGAGAGGACGTTCATGGAGATTCTCGAGCGTGGAGTCTACGGCTGCTCAGACCCGCACTGTGGATTGCTCATGACCAGGGTTAGGCGTGGTGATAGGTTGGTGGTCTTCGTCAGCGGCTTCGGCTGCAAATCCTACTGCAAATCCTTCACCGCAATCCTGGAGGTGGTTGGTGATTGGGCCAAGGCGAAGGTCGGCAATTGGACTGGGGTTGTTTATGTAAAGCCAATAGCCCTGGGTAGGGTCGAGCTTGGTACTATAGCCAACAAACTAGGCTTTGTGAGGGGTAGGAAGAACATAACCGAGGCGCTGCACTCGGTAGACCCAACAAACCCAAGGGCAACACCAATACCAACCCAGGACGCAGAGTTGATAATGGGTGAAATGAGGAGGCAGGCGGAACCAAGGCCAGCCACGGAGATCCTAACGAGGAGGGAGACCAGGGAAGCCAGGGAGGAGGTGGGGAGGGCTGCCGAGAATATTGAGAAGTTGATGAGAGAGCTAGCCGAGATAGGGCAGATACTCGGCTACCACCCAATCACAAACTACGACACAGGCACGTACAAACTAACCCAGGCCTGGTGGGGAAGCAAGGACGAGTACGAAGAAGGACTAGCACCACTCGCAGTCTTCGAAACAACACAAAACACAGAACAAGCCCTAGCAAAACTAAAACACGCAAGGGACAAATGGAGAGGGGTAAAAACATACCTAATAACACTAAGGCCCGAGGACACCAAAGAAATAGAAAAAGCACTAAAAGGCTCATTCCACGAACTAAAAAACAAAATAAAAACAATAACCAAGGAAGAAATAGAACAAACAAACAAAGACCTAACAAAACACAAAGAAACAATAAAAGAACTAACAAGCCTAAGACAGGACTAACCATGAACAAGTTACGGTTGAATGATTCAAAGACCAAGCCATGGCAAAATTTTGCCACGAAACGAAAAACAAAATAATAATCAAAATAAGCCCCGAACACTGTGAACATTAATCATCATTATTTGCAGACTTGTCTATAGGTACTTATTTATGCCGTGCCTTAGTACGGGATCCGGTATTATGTATTCATCATTTGCCTTCTCCAGTATGCTTAGTTTTACTAGGTGTTCGAGGAGTTTTGTGAAGTTGTGGCTGTCTATTTCAGCGCCCTCCCTCGCCTCTACTGCCCTCTTTATCTCTGACCACTTCCTCGGTCTCTCTGCCACGGTTTTTAGGATGACCTTGTACCTATCCTCCGCCCGAGACTTCGTAAGGAACCTCCTCAACTCCTCAACCTCCTGTTTCGACGCTATGTCGAGTATCTCCTCGAGGCTTAACCCACCGTGCACCCTGTACCACCCGTAGTATGTTAACCAACCAATTATCCCGTCCAGGAGATCCGCAGCCCTCTCTATTTCCTCGTTACTAACGTTAACCCCAGCCTCGGAGAAGCCCAGCCTGAGGAATTCGATGGATTGTTCCCTAGAGAGTCTTTTCAACCTTATTTCCTTAACCACCCTGCCATATAGTGGTGAATCTGGCTCATAGAGACCCAACACATCGTACATAAGACCCACTTGGGAGCCCGTGATTATCGTCACCACACTACCCAGGTTATCGTAGATGTAAGCCACCAATGTCGGTATTGATAAGCCAATGCCCCTAAGCTCCTGGGCCTCGTCAATCGCCAGGACGACCTTTCTACCCAGGTCCTCAGCCACCTCATTAATGGCATTCAGCAATTCCGTCAACGGCACCCTATTTGCCCTCCCCCACGATAGGGATACCGACGGAGGCGATAGGGATACCGAGACCCCACGAATCCTACTCAAGTACCTAACCAACCTACCCCCAAAGTCCTCATTCCTCTCCAGGAAATCGCCCAAGGCCCTAGACAACTCATTAAAGAAACCCCTAACACCAACCCTACCCTCATTAATTATTATCCTCCTAACGTCAATCATCACGTGAGGAATACCATAACTATTGAGGAAGCTCCTGACAAGGCTCGACTTACCCATCCTCCTAAGGCCAAGGACAACAGCAACCCTACCGCTATTATACACATCCACCAACTCACCAAGCTCCCCCCTGAAATCATAAAGCTCCTCAACCCTAGACCTAGGCTCGAGAGAAAAGAGCACTGGCACACCCACCAGCAACTGGCACTACCACCAGTATTTCAAACTAACCCAAACCAACCCCAACATTATACTCAACACCAACAGAAACTCACAAACAACCCACCACCTAAACCCTACCATCAAGCCATTTAAACCCCAACGCAATACACAAACCAACCCGCACACCCACCACACACCAAAGACCCAGACCACCTATCATGAACAATTTACGATTGAATGAATCAATCACCAAGCCATGGCAAAATTTTGCCACAGAACGAAAAACCAAAAATAAGACAGACAAAATCGTGATTAATTAATACTCTTTTCACGGTTCCTGCCAGGTTGTTCATAGGGTCTCCGCAGCCATTCTTACGCCCCGTTTTCCTCATGCCTGCGTCCCTAATCACCTTTCATCTTTCGTCGGGTCTGTGCCCCCATCCTCGGTGCATCACTTCTCAGGTTGCCCACGGGGCTGGGCGCCGCACCCTTCACAGTCCTCCACTCCGGCGTGCGGGTTGTTTTCATCCTATAATTACCAATTTTTAAGCTTTTTGCTACCAAAAAATTTATAAATAATTGGTAGCCAAATTTCCTGTGAGGGCTGTGGCGTTTAGGGGAAGGCTCTATGCGGAGAAGAGGCATGGTAGGACTTACGTGAGGATTTACGTATACATGGACTTCGGCGGTGAGGAGTTGGTGCAGTACGTGGGTAAGGAGGTTGAGGGGCTCCTGGTGGTTAAAGAATGAGAGCGTTTAGGGCATTGTTAATTAAATTACCCAGGGATAGGTGCGATGTCGGGTACATAAAGCGATTAATGGCGCTAGCTAACCTTGCCTACCGTGGTTTCGAGGTTTGGGAACCAGACATACCCAAAACCATCCAGCACCACCTATATGGCTTTAGGAATTTCAAGAACAGTCTCATCTTCGGCACAAGCCCTAAGGCTTGGTTTGCAAGGACTTGGCCTCCATTGAAAACGAGAAGGGTTTATGCCGACGGTGCTAGGGAGGGCGTCCCTAATGCACCTGTTGTCCTCGATTTCATAAGAGGTATCATTAAGATACGCCTTGTCTGTAAGCCTGAGAGGGACTTTGTTCTCGAGCTACCAATGCCTGAGTGGGTTGTTGAGCGGGTAAGGGAGGGTGGTGATATTAAGTTCGCAAGAATCGGTCATAAGGATGGCGAGCCATACCTAGCCCTGGTTGCTGAGCGTGTGGTCAAGCCCTATAAGCCCAGCGATTACAAATTAGTGGTTGATGTGAATTCCTGGAGGTACGGCATCGCATGGGGATTGATACACGACGGTAGAATAGTCTCGTTTAAGCAGGAGAGGCCAGACCTGGGTTTATTAATGACCCTCTACAACGAGGCAGTACAACTAGAGCGAAAGGCTGGGAAGCTGAGGAGGTTAAATCTCGATTATACAGTCCTTAGGAAACAGGCCAAGGCTAGGAGGGGCAAAATTTACAGGGTCACTAGGGATAAGGCTTACTTCCTGGCGAGTAAGCTAGTCAGGAAGGCGTTGAGGTATAGGGCTTTGTTGGTTATTGATGACATGATTGAGGAGTCTAGGAGGGAGCTTCTTGAGGAGAAACTACCACGGGGCGTAATCAAGTTATTAATGGCAAACACGAAGAAATTCATCAAACAATTAACCACCTTAGCACAATGGTACGGTGTGCCGTACAGGTTCGAGAGACTACCAAGCACAGTATGTCCAATGTGCCAACACGAACTAACCCAAGAGGAAGGAAGGATAATGATTTGCGAAAACTGCGGATTCAAAGCACCAAGAGACAAAATACCCATACACTGGGCAATGAAGTTATAAGTCTTGCTTGTGCCCACGGGCAAGGCGGAATAGCTCACAGGGTCTCCGCCGCCATCCTTAGTATTGGGTCTGTAAGGTTTAGGTTTTCGTCTATTATTGAGTGTTGTTTTAGTGCGGTTAGTGCTTCGTGGATTACCCTGTCGCTTATTGTCCTTCTCTCGCGTTGTTCCAGTCCCCTCTTTATATCACCCCACTCCTTTATGCCGGCTGCTAGCATCTTTAGGATTGCCCTGTACCTCGTGCTGACTCTTGTTGATAGGAAGTTCTCCAGTTCCTGCCTGGCTAGTTTGATGGCTTCATTGACTATGCTCTTCACGTCCCTACCACCCACAGTCCTCTCGTACCCGTAGTACGTCAGCCAACCCACAACACCATCAAGTAGGTTAACCGCTTGGGTTAGTTCATCCTCTGGGACCTTGATTCCGAGCTCGCTGAAGCCCCTGCTCAGGAACTCCCGTGATTCAGCCCGGGTTAATTTCCTCGTTAAGACCTCCACAAAGGCTCTACCGTACATTGGTGATTCAGGGTCGCCCAGCACCTTCTCGAGAACCCCCATTTCAGATCCTGTGATTATTAGTACCAGGTTATCGAGGAAGTCGTACGCGTGGGCAACCGCATTCCAAAACTCGAGACCCAACGGACCACCGAGTCTCTGTGCCTCGTCAATAACCAACGGCAACCTAACGCCAGACCTACCCGCAACCCTATCCAACTCCCTCAATAACTCACTAATGAGCGGCCTATCCCTGCCCCAGCTAATA